>JALGXY010000025.1 GCA_029824495.1 Fimbriimonadia bacterium | reverse complement strand
TGACCCGATTGCCAATACGATGTCGACCGTGGTCGTCACCATCAAGAGCGACGGCAGCTTCGACATGATCACCCAAGGGGTCCCGCTTGCTGGTGTTGCAAGAATGAAGAAAGACAAGGTGACCCTGGTTGTAAAAGAGCAGCTCGGGTCAAAACTTCCTCCAGGAAGCAACCCCGAGGCCATCATGGAGCTGCAGGAGGACGGCACAGTTCTCTTCTTAGAAGGACGGTTCGATCCTGTGCCGATGACCCGAGCAACGGAAGACGACGACAAATCGTAAGGTTAATTGGATATGTGGCCAGCAATCATCATCGGAATCCTCGCCGTTTCATTCATCCTGATTTTCGTTGGGATGTACAACGGCCTGGTCAAAAAGCGAGTCCAGGTGCAGAACGCCTGGGCGCAGATCGACGTTCAACTGAAGCGTCGGTATGACTTGATCCCCAACCTGGTCGAAACGGTCAAGGGATTCATGAAGCACGAGCAGGAGACCCTAGAAAAGGTGATCCAAGCTCGCTCCCAGGCTCTGCAGGCCAAGACTGTTGGTGACAAGGCGAAGGCAGAGGCCGCAGTTGCAGGAGCCCTAAGCGGGATCTTCGGACTGAGCGAGGCTTATCCCGAACTGACATCGAACAAAAACATGCTCGAGCTCCAGGAGGAGCTCCGGTCGACTGAGAACAAGATCTCGTTCGCGCGACAGTACTACAACGATGTTGTGACGAACTACAACACACAGATCGAGGTCTTTCCGAGCAGTGTGATCGCCTCAATGTTCACCTTCCAGCCAGAAGAACTCTTCGAGATCGACGATCCGGTTCAGCGAGAAGCAGTCAAAGTCAAGTTCTGAAGTTTGACCAGGAAATCAACAGAACGGGCGGTCTGATCTTAGTCAGACCGCCCGTCTCTCTTTTCAAATCGTCCGCTGACCCAAACTGCAGGTCCAGAGTTCGACCTCGCCGAACTCGCTTCCCCATCTCGGGTTTAGACCAAGTCGTTTGTCTTAACTCGGTCGCCCGATCGCCTGATTCAGCATGTCAGGCCGGTGGGTTCAGCGTCTTCGGTCGGCAGTTTTAGGTGAGAATTTGCCGACCAGTACATCTCTATGATGGCTGAAAACCAAAAAATGTTCAGTTTTTGGCCGCTCGTAGGCTGGATGGGGCAACACCAAACCTGGATGAGAAGGCCCTGCTGAAGTGTGCAGGGCTTACGAAACCGACCATGTCTGAGATCTCTTGGAGAGAGACGTCAGTCTGCAGGACCAGCTCTTTTGCCCTCTCAAGCCTGAGGCCGAGAACGTATTTGTGAAAGGACTGCCTGGTGGCTTCCCTAAAGAGATGGCGAAAGTGAGATGTGCTCATTCCGACATGAGCTGCGACCTGTTCGTCGGTCAAGCCAACCGCAAAGTGCTTGTCGATGTACTCAATCGCATCGTCGATCAAGTCTGCTGATCGCGTCTTGTTCTCGCCAAAAATCGGCAGGGTCAGAATCCTGAGCGACTCGGCACCGTGCTCTGCCATAGCCCTTCCTGATTCGAGGTTCTCCATCTTCCTGACCGAGTCGAGGAGGAACCGATGAGCACTCTTTGGCCCCCCCATCTCAAGCAGAGCCGCTGTGACGGCAGCCTGGAAGGTCAAGACTAGTCCGCGGGCTTCATCCAGGTTCTGACCAGGCTTGGAAAGACTCTGAATGAGCTGCTGCAGCGCAGCTTCAAACTGGCGGCCATCCCGCATTCGCAGGATTTTGCCGAGCTCATTCAATCCGATCTGATCCCCGGCACCTCGAAATGGACAGACCAGCGCCTGTTCGAATTCAAAAACAACATCGAAGACTGCAAAGCTGGCCGGAGTGCCAAGATCAGCCAGGACAATGCCGTCGGCCACAACTCCCTTCGGAATGTCCATTCTAAGAACATCGACCCGGTAAGTACCGACTTCAAACTCGGCCTGCCCAACAGTTTCGAGTGTGGTGCCGTCGCCGATTCGGCGGAAGACGCTGGTTAGATCTTCGGCATCTCCGTAATGGCGGCCCTGGATCAGATCGATCCTTTTGACTGTTTCGCCACGATGCTGAATTCTAAGCGCCCCGCCCAGGGCACCATTCGGCTCAATATCAGCGCGCGCATAGAGCGCAAAGACGCCGACGATAGAGATCTGTTTGAGCCGACCAGGAGAATCGGGAAGAGGAACTTCGAGGGAGAGCGGATAGGCTCGGGCTGGATGTCGCCGAGCAGGTCCGCCATTGCTCTGCCAGGCGCGGCCGCCCTTAAAACCGCAGGCCTTTAACTCAGGAGAATCTGGCCGCCAGATGGCCAAGGAAGGATCCCTGGCCATCTGACCGGTGAGGAAGCTCGACTCCGCACCCTTCGCCATATCGAACTAGTCTTTCGCTCGAAGGATTTCTGCCCCAGTGTGCGGCAGGTGTCCGAAGAGCGAGAATCGGAGGCCGTTCAGCTCCGGTCGATGCAGTTCTGCATCTCGCTGGAAGTAGATCGGCACCCAGACAGCATCCTGAAGGGCGATATTTTCGGCTCTGTTATAGAGCGGCTCTCGCTCGCTCCATTCCATGATCGAATCAGCTTGTCGGCAGAGATCATCGAACTCAGCGTTGTTGTAGCCCATCTTGTTCTCAGGACCGAATGACGCCAGCATGTGGCTGAGGAAGTTCTGCGCATCGAGGTAGTCGGCCGCCCATCGCATGTGATAGAAAGGCAGTTCGCCAGCATTGTATTTTTCAAGATACGCTCGCCACTCCATTGTTCGCAGCTTCACATCAACACCGAGGTTCTCTTTCAGCATTCCGGCCGCAGCTTCGGCGACTAGATTGATGTCGAGGAACTTCTCACGGTAGTACAGCTCAAGCGGCGGCAGTCCCTTTCCATCTGCGTAGCCAGCCTCAGCCAAGAGCTTTCGAGCGGCTGCTGGATCATAAGGCAGGAAGTCCGCGACCTCTTGGTGCCCTTGAACACCGGGAGGAACAATGCTGTTCGCAACCGTGTTGATGCCGTCCATGCGGTCATTGACGATCAGCTCCTTATCGATCGCCATGGCAAACGCACGCCGAACTCGGCGGTCCTGGAACGGAGGGTAGGCCAACCGGTTCATGCCGATGTACCAGATAGCTGGACGCTGGAAGAACTGAAGCTGATCTTTCAGCTCGGGATCCTTCTGGATCGCCTCGATATCCTGGCGCTGGAGCATTGTCATGTCGAGCTCCCCAGTCTTGTACTTGTCGAGCCGCATTACGGCGTCAGTGATGACCGGGCGATGAATCTCATCGAGAGTCGGTCGTCCTTCGTGATAATCGTCAAATGCAGCGAGCTCCACAACCTGGGCGCGCACATACTTCTTCATGCTGAAGGGGCCTGTGCCAACCATCTGCTTCAGGTCGTTCATCTCACTGCCCGTCGGTGCAGCGTCTTTATCCATGACAGCCGAGACCAGGTAGGTCAGCTTGCCAAGGAAGTAAGGTGTCGGCTGCTTCAAGGTGATCTCAATCGTGTGATCGTCTACAACCTGGTAGCCGACAACTTCATCTGCATCACCGGCAAACTTCTCCTCCATGCCGACGATATCGCTCAGATAAGCCGTGATGGTTGGAGAGGCCAACTCAGGATCGGAGTTTCGCTCAATCGACCACTTAAAGTCGTGCGCAGTCACCTCTCGTCCAGAGTGGAATTTCGCGCCTTTCTTAAGATGGAAAACAAATCGACGACCTTCGTCTTCGATATCCCAGCTCTCGGCCATTCCGGGCACAACGAGGTTGTCTGGGCTCCATTTGACCAGGCCCTCATAGACCTGCTGAATGATGTCCAGTGTGTCGCCATCCTGGACCATGCCGGGATCGAGTGACGTCGGGTTGGTGATGATCGGGTAGCGATAGACATTGTCCGCCGCTTTGGATCCCTCCCGGTTTGAGAAGCTCCCGCAACCGACCAGCAAGGCCGACGCAAGCACTACAGCTCCAAGTGTGAGGTGCCGCATAGTCCCGCTATTCTACTTCAGCGTCAAGAATGCGATTGGTTCGGGATGGTGTTGAGCAGGGCCTTCCCCGCTTTCAACTGCCTCTCCAGGATCTCCTGCCAGAAGTGATGGAGAACATTCAGGCAGTCTCTGGCTGGTTTGAGATTCGACGGCGGTGCATCAAGATCCTTCATCCGATTGAGCGCGATAAGCGCTTCAGCAGAGACCTGAAAAGAGTCACGCCAAAGCATCGCCTGATCCGCAGCAATACGACCACCTGCATGGGGAGACACATACGAGGGGTTTTCGGTCTCACGGCCTCCCGAGTGCTGGCATTCCAGCCAATCTGGGGCACGGCCTTCAATCACCAACAGCATCAACTCTGCCCAGGCGAGAACAGGCATCCACCTCTCGGAAGCATCCAGTCCCACCAAGCCATGAAGAATCAGGTCGTAATGAGGCTCATCTGGCGCTTCATATGGAAGAGCATAGGAGACGATCTCACAAAGGGCGAGGCCGGCCATCAGCCGGTCATAGTCAGACCGGAGGTTGGGCAGAGAGGTCACCGGCTGGGCTTGAGTGACATAACGACGGTGCTTTCCAGCCGCAAACGTCATCTTCGCAATCATGAGAGGCTCACTGACTCCTGCGAGCCGTGAGCCTCCTTTCCTGGCGCCTTTAGCAATGACGTCCAGTTTGCCGAGATCTCGGGTGAGAAGCGTCAAGCGGCGATCAGATTCACCACTGTCTGTCCTTTTCAGGACAATCGCTTCAACCGAAACCTCGGCCAGTTTTTATCCGCCTCCGCCAACAGCGCTCTGAACACTCTGGCCCCATTCAAGCCAGAGGTAAGCCATGCGGTCGATAACGAGCGCGAATCGCGCCATAACCGTCGCACCAAAGATCGCACCGAAACCGATCATCAGCATCCAGCGCCCCAGGTTGTTGACACCCTGCATCATCTTGCCTTTGATGTCGTAGCTGAAGATGAAGTAGCTCAGGGCCGCCAGCACTGTCACAACAAAGATGACGTTGCTGAGAGCTCCGGACCAATAGAGCGTGCTCTGGATATCGGCCACAACTGCCGGATCCTTTGGAATGATCTCACCGCTTCCGTCGAGCTGAACAACCGCCGGCTGCAGGAATTCTCCCGACGATGTCGGAATAACTGGCTTATTGATCGTGTCGAAAATCTGGGGGCCAAACTTGCGCCACCAGTTGAGGAGCTGCTGGCCGGACCAGAAGCCCAAGAGCATTCCGATCGGGATGCGGCTCATCCAGTTGTGCTTTCGACTGAAGACCATGTAGCCCATGAGGCCGATCGGCAGAAGAAGGACATACATCCAGAGACCGTTGACCGCAGCATCTTCGGCAGTAGCCGGGATGCCGGTGATCTTGAGCCACCAGGTGGAATAGAGCGTGTCTTTCCAGAGAGCAACAATC
>JALGXY010000024.1 GCA_029824495.1 Fimbriimonadia bacterium | reverse complement strand
AAGCAGCTCACTGCTGCGGTCTTCCCTACTCCGCGACTGGCCCGCAAGATCTGCCGTCAGGATTGGGAGCGCTGGCCGATGGATGCGGTGGCCCCGATGATCTACAACAGCTTCTACAACGAGCCTGTCGAATGGATCGGAGACTGTATGCGAGAGAACATCCACGCGGTCGATTTTCCTGTCTACGCTGGGCTCTATATGCCGGCTTTGAATGAGATTGATGACTTCCGTGAAGCGATTCGGCTGACGCAGAAGAGGGGCGGAGCGGGTGTCTCGATCTTCGGCGGCATCAGCGATGCCCATTGGGATGCGTTCACAGAGGAAGTGAGTTGAGTTCTAATCCAAAGAAGAGCCAATGGGCAGGCGGCCGCTGGCTGCTTCCTGCCGTTCTTGGAATTGGCCTTCTTACGATGCTGCTCAGCTTCATTTTCAAGATGATTGAAGATCGGAAGCCCGTGCCAGCTGAAGGTGAGGCGCCTGCTCAAGGTCAGATTGAACCAGAGTAGGCTGAGTTCTTCGGTTTTCGCCTTCAGCATAGGGGGCAAGGGTTCAATCTACGCTGTGGTGCTGCAGCTCCCATCTGCATGAAGGCCCTCCACCCCCTCTTCCACGTCGAGCCCAACCTATTGTTGGCCTCTTTGGCGGACCCTCCCTCCTCCCTCCTTTCAAGAAGACGAGGGGGAACTAAGACTCCCCTTCTTCCCTCGCAGGGAGGACAGGGGCTCTTGTCCATTAATCCCAGTCCACCACCACCGGATGGGAGGGCGGGTGGGGGATGGTGGTGGACGGCGCGGCAGAGCCGCGCGCATCCCAAAAACAAAAATGTGGTCTGCACCAGACTGAATCGTGTAGTCTCAACTAATGGGGTCGATTCCGCCGCCAACTCAAGGCAGTACTTCAGCCCAACCTCAAAAGGAGCCTAGTCTTGGATGGCTCTGGATCGAGTATGAGTACATTCGATCGACAACTATTGACGATGTTTCAGCTTTCCTGTTTGATGAGATTCTAGGAGACCAGTAAATGAACCCAACACCACCACAACACGGACCTGGCCCCAGCGCCCAACCTCCTGCGGGAAAGAAGAAATCGCCCGTTGTCTGGATTATCGTTCTCGTCGTCGTGCTCGGCTGTGCCTGCATCGGCGGCCTGGCAGCAGTCCTATTCCCCGTCTTTACGGAGGCAAAGAAAGTGGCGCAAGAGATTGCCTCGGCGCCGACAGCCAACGAGTTTGAGATTCAGGCGCGGCAAGAGCTGGTGAATGACTGGATCTACTACGAAGATGGCGAGGGTGACGAAATGGGGATTCTCGCGGTTGAAACTCCGCTGTCCCTTTCGATCCAGGGAGACGCAATCGTCGGTGTCGAGCCATCGGAGGATGGTCCGGATAGTCTGATGCACTTCCCTCTAGAAGATCAGATCGGCCTTCTGTTTTTCGGCACTCTTCAGTTTGACGGTGATGTGTTTGCTGTTTCGCTCGACCTGTCTGACGACTTCACCGAGATCATCATCAGCCTGGACACCGCTGACGATCTGGTTGAAATGCACTACGTTCGGTCGGACCAGATTCGGCTTGTTGACGAGCAGGGCTAGGGGTGGGTTCTAGCCAAAACCCTGTGGTGCGGGCGTTCGCTTCTGCATCTTGGCCCTCCACGCCCTTTTCCACGTCGAGCCCAACCTATTGTTGGCCTCTTTGGCGGACCCTCCCTCCTCCCTTTCGCTTCGCAAAAGGGAGGAGGGGAAAATTACGGGGCGATCAGGCGATTGAACTCACTCAAGATGCTTGTCTTCGATCCTGGCTTTAGGATCAGGTGTCGATGGAGACCTGAAGCGGCGACCTCAAAGCTTGTGAGCCCCTTATCGCCAACAGTGACGCGGCCAGGCTTTGAACGGCCAAACCGGCTGCCTGCTTCAACAGCGGCCAAAACGCTTGTCATGTCCCAAGAGGGGCGTTCGTAGGGTTCGGCAGACCAGGCGTTTAAGCAGGCCAAAACAGGATGGTGATCCCTCATCCGGAACGAAGTGACCACATCCGCGCTCTTGATTGGCAGATCCAGGCCGATTTCGAAACCGCTGAAAAGGATCGGGCCTGGCCAGCTCTTCACCAGAGTCTGAGCGCTGCGACTATCTGTGGTGATGTTGTGCTCTCGATGCGGCCTGCCCCAGACCTCGGTGAATGCACCGCCCATAACACTCAACATCCTGACTTTCTTCTCAATCAGCGAGACCGTCTTTTTGTCTGACAAGAGCGCAGCCGTGTTGAAGCTGCTGCCCACCTGCACGATCACCACAGAATTGTCCTCCGCCCGATTGAGAACGCGGGCATAGAGATCCCGAGCAGGCAAGACTGGCTTCTCGACGTGCTGAGCCAGCTCCATGTAGCCAGAAAACTCTGGTGAAGGGGCTGACTCCGGTGCTGTCCCAATCGGGATGTTGGGCCGTCCGTAGGCCTCGTTGATCCATCGCACAAGGTTCCCGGCGCGCTGGTCGCCGTGGCTGATCGTGACTCCCCCCAGCTTGATCTGGCCTTCATCAGCCAGGTTGTGGAGCATCGCCAAGGCAAAGACATCATCAATGTCGCTGCCGATATCTGTGTCGAAGATCACAGTCGGTGGAGCGAGCAGACACCCGGCGATCAGAGCAGACCACATCCTCCCAGTCTACTGCTGCTCAGTCTCCGCGCATGGAGGCATTGACAAAGAGAACGGGCGCTCCAACCTAATGGAACGCCCGCTTCTCTCTGGATCAGACCGATGCTTCGGGTGAGGAAATTTCAGTCGATTCAGACTCTTCGTGGCCGCCGCCGCCCTCCAGAACACCCTTCATGGTCATGAAGCCGATCATCAGAATGATGAACGTGCCGGCAATGATGATGCCGGGGCGCATAGCTGGGTGTCGTGACTTGGATCTATCAAGCCAAGGCAGGAGAATCATGCCGAGCGAGATGACGCCAGGAATCACAACCGTGCCGACGATCTTCAGCTCTTTAGGCATGATCTTCAGCAGCTCGTAGAGCCCCAGGTAGTACCACTCTGGCTTAGGAGTGAAGTCTACACCTGTCGGGTCAGCCACTCCTTCCAGTCCAGGCGGATAGACCACTGCGAGCCAGATGATGATCGCCACACCGCCCAGAACTACCCAAGCATCTTTGTAGAGCTGATCGGGATAGAACGGCTTCGGTTTGCCTTTCTGAGGAACGACAGGACCTGCGATGTGGTGCTTGCGCACCAGATAGAGGTGCAGGCCCATCAGCACGATGAGCGCGGCTGGCAATACCATCACGTGCAAGGCATAGAACCTTGACAGTGTGGCCGCGCCAACTTCTGGTCCGCCGAGTAGCATCTGCTGGATCGCCGTGCCCAAAACGGGGACGTCCTTGGCCATGTTCGTGCCAACCACTGTCGCCCAGTAGGCTTTCTGATCCCACGGGAGCAGATAACCGGTGAAGGACAAGCCGAGTATCACAAAGAAGATGAATACACCGAGAACCCAGGTGAGTTCGCGCGGCTTCTTGTAGCTTCCCCAGTAGAACACTCGGATGATATGCAGCACAGTGGCGACCACAATTGCCGCCGATCCATAAACGTGCAGGCCTCTGACAGCCAGCCCCCAGTTGATGCCCCAGAACTGTACACCTTCGTTGATGAACTTAACACTCGCGTGGGCCGTTTCCGGACCAGCGGAGTAGTAGATCGCCAGAGCGATGCCGGTCGTGAACTGGAAGACCATCAGTGTCAGAAGCAGGTTGCCCAGCGTCTGCCACCAGCCAACGCCTGCCGGCATTGGCTCATCGAGGTTTTTGCGGACAAAACCCCACCAGCCGAGGCGAAGTTCAAGCCAATCGCCGAGGCTCGGTCGGTCTTGACGGAGGCGATCTTCTTTCGACTTGGTCTTCGGTGCCTCCACCGAAGTCTCAGGAGTCAGAACTTTCTGTGTCTCTTGTTCGCTCATCTCAGACCTCCTTCTCGATATAGATCATGCCGTCTTCGACTTTGGTCGCGTACTGCTTCAGCGGCTCTGGTGGCGGTCCGGCAACAACGTTGCCTTCCTCGTCAAATACGCCGCCGTGGCACGGGCAGAAGTAGCGTTCCTTGTCGCCCTGGTACTTGACTCGGCAGCCGAGATGCGGACAGGCCGGATCGAAGGCGGTGACACCCCCAGCCGATCTCTTCATAAAGATCGAATAGCGGCGCATGATCTTTCGATACCCGTCCTGCACCTGCATCGAGTAGGTGACCTCTTGGGCTGCCCCCATTTCGAGTTCAGCCTCCTCAATCACCTCGACCCAGATCTTCTTGCGCTTCTGGAAGATCGGGCCACCTACGAATCCGAGAACCGGACCGAAGATCGCAATGCCGATAGCTGCATTGATCAGCCCGATCGCACCACCGAGGAATTTACGGCGGTCTTGGCTTTCCGGGCTCTGATCGACTTTCACTTGTTTGGTTTCACTCATTTCAGGCTCCCGGTCTTAGGGGTAGTAGCGAAGCTTGACTTCACCTTCAACTCCTGGTTCACATTCATCGATCACCTGATTGGCGATCTTGAGGGACTTGTGGTGCCGCCCGGGCGACGGCTCTCGGTCAAAGCCGATATCCACTCCTGCGACTGAAATGGCTTCAGTCAGTCGGGTCATTGCCGCCATGAACGGCACAACGAAGACGTGCGATCCTCTTGTGAAGGGCCATGTCACCATCAGCAGCAAGATCGTAACCAGGTGGTAGATGTAGACGGCCTGCAGCCAATCTCCACCGCCGCCTCGCTTCACCATCACCACCAAGAAGCCGCTGATGGCCGCGTGGAGGATCAGGTTGACAAAGAGGAAGTCTTTTCCGAGGGTCAGACCGTTGTCGATGTACTCGTCCTTCTTGTATCTCCAGAAGACATATGAGATGCCGAGGATCACTAAGACGCCCGAAATCATCGGAAGCATCTTCAGCGGATCAAACATCTCCAGTTGACTGCGCGTAGGATTCAGAACCTGGATCAGGACATCAGCGACCATCAATCCGATGAAGCCGTAGAAGATCATCGCGTGCATCGCCCATCGATGCTTGCTCTTCTTCCAAAGTGACTGAACAAGGAACCCGTCCATGATCAAGGACTTGAGCACGATGCCGAAGGCCTTGCCGGTGCCGAACTTCTTGATGGCGGGCTTCAGCTCGTTGTAGCCCGCGTTTCTCATCCAATAGCGCAGAACATACAGTGAAGCGATCAGCGCGAATAGGCCGACAACTGAGAAGATCTCACCGACACTTCTCGTTGATAGCAGCTGGCCAACCTTGTAAGAGAGCGGGACAGCAGATTCATCGAATTCGCCCTGCTGCATCTCTTGGTAAATCAGCGCAGCGGCTTCATCGGAAAGAACATCCGGTGTCGTGCCGGGCATCATGCCCTTGCCGTCTCGGATGATC
>JALGXY010000023.1 GCA_029824495.1 Fimbriimonadia bacterium | reverse complement strand
TCAGATCCTGATTTGGGGCCTAATGACAATCCTGAGCGTCCCTCTTGAGTGGCGGGTATTCTAGCGCACCTCTTAAAAAGAGGAGGACTCGCGTGCAGATCGCATACAACATTCTTTTGACCCTGGCAATGCTGATGGCTGTCCTGCTGGTGCTGGTTGTTTTCTTCACCGGTAAGGGCGACGCAATGTCAGGTGGATCATCCGGCGTTCGAACCTCCTTCAAGGGCAAGGCCAGTTTCGAAGACAAGGTGGGGCAGCTCACCTGGATCCTCGGCGGCGGGTTTATGGTTTTCGTAGTCATTCTCGGCGTCATTTCCAACAAGCTCTAAGAAACTCCTCTGATCTTGCCAAATCTCCGGATTCTCCATACGAACGACATTCACGGGAAGCTCACCAGCGAAAAGCTGAGCTTCCTTTTAAGTCGTCGTCAGGACGCAGATGTCTATTTCGACTCGGGCGACGCGGTAAAAGCCGGAAATCTAGCCCTGCCGATCCGGCCAGATCCAGTCTGGGGAGATTTTAGGCGAGCAGATATCACCGCTTCTGTCCCGGGCAACCGAGAGAGCCACATCATCCCCTCAGGCCTCAAGGCAAAATTCGAAGGCAGACGGCACCCAGTGCTCTGCGCAAACTGGCGAACCAGAAACGGCTCGCTGGTCTGGCTCGACAGTCTTGTGAAGCAGGTCGGCGACATTCGAGTCGGCGTGTTTGGCGTCATGGTGCCGATGGTGACCCCAAATATGAAGACACAGGCGGCCAGCCAATATCTTTGGGATCCACCGGTCGAATCTGTCAAGGAGATCATTGCCGATCTTCGTCCTCAAGTCGACGTCCTAATCGCTTTGACCCACATTGGATTGACTCAAGATCGAATTCTTGCCGAGGCGTATCCTCAGCTCGATATCATCTTGGGCGGACACTCTCACGATGTTCTGGAGAAGCCTGAAGTTGTCGGCGGCGTGCCGATCGCCATGGGCGGCTCACACGGGCGATTTATCGGCCGATACGAGATCAAGCCAGGTACAGGCCTGGTCGACTCCGAGCTGATCGACTGGCCGTAGGCCATACTCAAGAAGTGTTGACCGCAGAGGCTCTGGGGCGCAGATTCGGAGATCGCTGGATTTTCCGAGGAATCTCCCTTGAAGCTGGCAAGGGTCAAGTCATCGCCGTTACCGGCCCCAATGGTCAGGGCAAATCGACTCTCCTCAAAGTTCTGTCAGGACTGATCGAAGCATCCGAAGGCACCTGCAGCCACACTGGCTCGATCGGCTGGTGCGCCATCGACTCCTCGCTCTACCCCTCATTGACTGCACGCGAACACATCGATCTCGCTCAAACTCTGCAGGGCGGATCAAAAACCGCCCAACAGATTCTCGATTCGGTCGGCCTCGGCCATGCGATCGACAAGCAGGCCGACCAGATGAGCACGGGCATGAAGGTACGCCTGAAGCTGGCGCTGGCAGTTCAACATGAGCCAAAAATTCTCTTTCTTGATGAGCCGACGGCCGCTCTCGATGAAGAGGGGCGAAAAACCGTTGCTGCCATTGTTGCTGCCCAGAAGGAGCGCGGTGCGACCCTGATCGCCACCAACGACCAAGCCGATTTGGAGATGGCGACACATGAGCTCCTCCTGGCTTAAGCAGGCGACCGCCATATTCCGCAAAGAGTGGCGAAGCGAGATGCGGAGCAAGCACGGCCTGCTCGTCGGCGGACTGTTCTCGCTCTTGATTGCTGTGGTGCTCGGTATGGGCGCCGCCGCCTCGAAGCCTGACCCCAAGCTGACTGCCGGGATGATCACCGCCGGCATGCTCTTCGCTGCAGCGACAATCATTCCCCGCGTCTTTCTGATCGAAGAGGATCAGGGCACCCTCGATCTTCTCCGCTGCCTTGCCGAGCCCTCATCAACTTTCGTGGGGAAGGCGCTCTACGCCAGCCTACAGATGCTGGCAGCCTCAGTCGTGCTGGTCATCGTGTTCCTCGAGATGTCAGCGATCGATGTCGTGCGGCCTTGGCTGCTCTGGGGCGGAGTGTTCGGATCATCACTAGCCCTCGGATTTGGCATGAGCTTCTGTGGATCAGTCGTCTTGGGCGCAGCCAACAGATGGCTGCTTGCCGGTGTCATCGGACTCCCGCTGGTTCTGCCGACCTCGGTGCTCTCGACGGTTGTTTTGGAAGGCGGGCTGGGCGGCGGGCTGCCATCGAGCGGCGCTAAGGGCATGATCGGACTCGTCGGGCTGGTGCTGCTGATGGTGGCGATGGGAGTCGGCGTCTCGCCGTTCCTATGGGGGCTCACTTCAAGGCGTGACAATCGGCCAAAATCGAAAGGCAGGGATCGCTGATGAAGGCTTATCGAGGAATTCTTTTGGCTCTGGGTGCAGCCGCGACACTCTACACGTTCCTCTCTCCAGACGCCCAAAAATTCAATGAGCCTGCCCTAGCCAGAATCATGTTCTGGCACGTACCGAGCGCAATCCTCTCAACAATTTTTGCGGTCATGATGGCCTGGTTTGGCTTCAAGACCCTTAAGACACACAGCCTAGAGCAGGATACGCGGCTGGCCGGTTCAGCCGAACTGGCAATGATCTTTTCTCTGATCACACTTGTGACTGGCATGATCTTCAGCAAAGTCCAATGGCTGGCTTACTGGAACTGGGATCCCCGGCAGACCTCGTTCCTGTTTGTCGTGCTGCTGCTGGGCGGGCTGATTGCTTTGAGAGCCGGGATGCGAGACGACGCCAAGCGAGCAGCCGCAAGCGGAGCCTATGCAGTTGCCAATATCATCCCGTTTATCTTTCTTACTTTTGTCTACCCAAGAATGCCAGGCGTCGCCTCGCTTCATCCGAACGAAACGATTCAGAGCGGGCTCGACATCTGGTATTCGATCGGGCTTTGGGGCACTCTTGTGGTGCTTGCTCTGATCTCGTTCTACATTTTCAAACTGCGGGTCCGAGCTGGCCTGCTCGAACTGGAGACACTCAATAATGGAAACAACTCAATTCGTGGCGGCGATTCCGCCCCTTCTGGTGTGGTGCGGCCTCTGGCTGTATCTGAAGAAGATTGACTCGCGCGTTAAGTCCGCAGAAGACCGGCTAAAAGACTGAGTCGCAGGTAGTCTCGGCTGCCTATGCGACCAGAGTCTCTCGCCTTCTTGAAAGAGATTGTCAACGCACCCTCGCCTTCTGGCTATGAAGAGCCGGCCGCCGAGGTCTACCGACAGTACACATCCGGATTTGCCGACGAAGTCAGAACCGATTCCCACGGCTCTGTCTCAGCAATTCTCAACCCTGATGCCGAAACCCGCATTATGCTGGCTGGACACGTCGATGAGATCGGCTTCATTGTTCACTACATCAACGACGACGGCCTGCTCTTCTTCAGCGGTGTCGGCGGCCATGACAGCATCATCCCTGTCGGCCAGCGAGTCTGGATCCACGGTGACACCAAGACTCCCGGCATCATCGGCCGAAAGCCGATCCACCTGATCGAGCCGGCAGAGCGATCGAAGAGCCCGAAGCTGCACGACCTCTGGATCGACATCGGGGCGAGCAGCCGCGAGGAGGCTGAAAAGCTGGTCGCCCTCGGCGACCCTGTCACATTCCAGTACGAGTTTCAGGAGCTGATCGGCGGTCGCGCCACTGCACGAGGATTTGACAACAAGTGCGGCTCATTCGTAGTCGCCGAGGCGCTGCGCCTGCTTAAGGAAGACGGTGGTCTCGACCCGAACGTTGGCGTCTACGCTGTGGCTACAGTCCAAGAGGAGATCGGCCTCAGAGGTGCTCGCACCTCTGCATTTTCGATCGACGCCAAATGCGGACTGGCCGTCGACGTGAACTTTGCGATCGACCACCCTGGCGTCAGCAAAGAGCGCTATGGCCAGCTCGATCTGGGCAAAGGCCCCTCGGTCACCCGCGGCGCCAATGTCAATCCGGTCACGTACAAGCTGGTGATGGAAGCCGCAAAGGCGGATGACATCTCTGTACAGATCAGCCCTGAGCCGGGCGGAACAGGCACAGATGCCAACGCGATGCAGATCGCACGAGGCGGCATGGCTGTCGGCCTGCTGGGTGTGCCGCTACGCTATATGCACACTCCATGCGAGCTGATCCAGCTCGATGACGTCGTGAACTGCGCCCGCCTGATGGCCGGGTTCTGCCGCCAAGTGAAGCCTGATACAGACTTCACACCTCGACTCGGAGCCTAGCGGCTCACCACCGAGAAAAAGGGCCGCCTGTTTTCAGCAGGCGGCCAAGGGTGGAGCGCGAGAGAGAGGTTAAAGCTTCAGATCCACGATGCCGCTTACGCCGACTCCGGGAATTCTCTTGATGTCCTTGACATTCTTGATGTCTGTACTGTCAACGGGAATCAGCGCCCTGAGCTTGATCTCTCGTCCAAGCAGTTCGGCCTGCGGTGAGGCCACAGCCTTCACCTTGTCAACGTTTGCTTTCGTGCCCATCACCTGAGCGGCACCAACGGCAGTACGAGAGCTGATGCCAATTGTGTAGATCGGCACAACCTTGGTGTACTCATCGTTGGTGTCTTCATGCCCTGTCAAGTCATTGAACGCCTTGTTGATGTCCCCTGCAAATTCTCTTACGGCTGCGCTTACGCCGAATATCTTGATGACCTCTCTGATCTGGAGGCTCGAAGCAGCTACACCCGCCGCCAAGATTCCGACTGCTGCAACCGCAGCAATTAGTCGTCGGTTCATTTTCATACTTTCATGTTATTAGACTTACGAGAGCCTGTCCACGTTCCGAAAACAGGTACTCCAAACAGAAAGCGGCCCCAGCTCATTAGAGCCAGGGCCGCTTGGTCATTCAGGTTTGAATTGAGTTCTGTTTAGAACTTGATTCGAACCTGGGTGCTCAGCAGGCCGCCTTTGAAGACGTTTTCGCCCAGGCTGCCGTCGCTGAATGTGTATCCGAAGAAGAGGTCAGCGTGATCGCCGAGCTTCTGGTCCCACCAAAGGGTGACCCAGTCAATCTCGTCGGTCGGATCGCTGTCCCAATCGTATTCGACGTTCTCGAATTTGACACCAACTTTGTTGGACTCATTCAATGTGTGCTGGACACCAAAGGTGACCGAGGTCCACTCATCATCTTCGTCGAAGATTCCACCGTCGCCGTTCAGAACTTCAGTCTGAGCGAACAGGCGTGTGTCGGAACCAGCGTCGAAATACACGTGACCATGGAAGCCTTCAACGCCGACCGGATTCCAGATGACGCCCATGCGTCCCCAGTCACCAGGAGCTGAGAAGTACTCTTCGATCTCGCGTTGTAGCGGGCTGCAGCATGCCATGCGGTGTTCATGTCATCGATGACGTTGTCTTCGTTGTAGCTCAGGTTTGTCTGGCTGAACGCGCCGAACACGTCGATCTTGTCGAAGTTCAGGTGAAGCTCACCGCCGAAAACGTTGTTTCGGTTGATGTCGTTTTCAACGTCGTTCGAGTCGAGGAAGATATAAGCAACTTTCAGGTCGCCTGTATCGCCCAGCGGGATATTCAGGTTGAAGCCGAGGCTCTGGTCTACGACCTGGCCGTCATCAAGCGGGGATCCACCAAGACCAGCAAAAGCATGGCCTGTCAGCGGGATCACATTCAGGTTTTCACCGTCTGTGGTCTCGCGGTCGCTGTGTCGTCCACCGAAGATGTCGAGGCTTGCTCCGCCGAAGTCGAACGTCAAGACGCCGCCGTCGAAGTAGTGCTCGCCATTGTCGAACGCTTCATTCCTGTACTCAGGAGTGTAGTCAGGTCGCTGGAAGAGATAGTAGCCAACTTTGTAGCCCTGTCGACCCAGTGAAGAGTGCAGGTCTGCGCCAAGGAATGAACCGTCAAATGAGACAGTCAGATCTCGAAGGAAGACGTCTGCGTTGTCTTCGTCATAGGTGCCGCCAGGCATACCGTTATAGCCGCTGTTGTCATCGTCTCCACCGAAGTAGGAACCATCGTTGTCTGTCAGGCCTTCGAGCATGTTGCCGAAGACGAGAGTGCCGCTCCACTGGGGGCCCTCTTCGTTGGTGCCTGAGACTGTCATCGCCAGCTCATGGAGCATGGTGAGATCTCGTGACATTCCAACCGGTTCGTCGTCGTAGTCGCCTCGACCAACACCGGTGACTCGCAGGTTCGGCATCAAGCCGAAGTAGCCGTCATCAGAGTTGCCAGCAAGTGTCAGAAGGTTCAGTTCGCCGCTGACGTCAACAGCAGGCTTGCGGCCTTCGACTGCTCGAAGTCGAGCGTCGATGTCTGCAACATCCTTCTTCATTGCGTCTACGTCGACACCGAGCTCAGCCAGTTCTCGCTCGAACTCGCCAGCCAGTCTCTTAAGAGCATTGACCTCAGCCTTGGTGGCATAGTTGCCGCCCGGGTGCTTGTGACCCTTCAGAGCTGCGATGTCACTCTTGAGAGCAGCGATTGCTGCATCGTAGTTCTTGCCTGCCGGCTTCTTCTCAAGCTCAGCCACCCGTCGAGCCATGGCGTCGAGCTGGTCCTCAAGACCGGCCACTTTGCCCATGCTCATCTGGTAGAGCTGGTTGATGGCGACCGCGAACTCA
>JALGXY010000022.1 GCA_029824495.1 Fimbriimonadia bacterium | reverse complement strand
ATACTCCGCTGAAAGGTTCTGGATCCCCATCACAGATCGGAGCAGGACAATCAGAAAGAACGCCAAGACTGTACCAACCACGTTTGCTTCACCGCCGCGAATGCTGGTGCCGCCGACCACGACCATCGTAATCGCGTCAAGCTCGAGCCCTTGCGCAAAGTCGTGCCGGGCCAAGCCATATCGCGAGTTCATCAACAGGCTGGCTGCCCCGCAGACGAGGCCTGAGATAACGAACACCGAAGTCGTCAGTCTCTTTACCGGGATGCCGACATAGACTGCAGCGCGTTCATTCGAGCCCTGGCTGAGCAGGTGCCGCCCAAACAGGGTTCTGTCCATTAAGACTACGCCGACAGCGCCAGCCACAACAAGGATCAGAAGCGGCACGGTCACCCCGGCAAACGTGATCGTATCGATGCCGACCATCGCCTTGGGCAGCGGTTGAGACTGCGCGCCCATGATCCCCTCGGCCACCCCTCTATAGAGGGCCATCGTGCCGACAGTCACAAGGAAGGAAGAGGCCTTCAGCCATCGGATCAAGGCAGCGTTCAGCGCTCCCAGCGAACCGCCGATGAGGATTCCAGCCCCAACACCAACGACGAGCGGTGCACCCGAGGCGAGCAGCTTTGCAGTAAGACAGGCAGAGAGCACAGTCATCGAGCCGACGCTGAGATCGATGTGGCCCGAGGAGATCACGAACGTCATCGCTATGGCGATCAACCCGACCTCGGCAAACAGGGTTGCCGAGACCATCAGATACTGTGCATCGAGGAAGTTCGGCGAGACGCTGCCGCCATAAAACAGGGTGGCCAAGATGAGCAGCGTGGGCACGATCCAGCGGGTGTTCATGCTGCCAAGCGCTCCTTGTCAAGCTGGCGCTTTCGGTCCATCCCGAGCGCAGCGAGAAGGACAAATCCGTAGACAGCAAGCTGCCAATCAGCACTGATACCCGCCACCCTGAGACCCACATTGAGCACCGCCAAGAACAGGCAACTCATCGCGACACCTGAGACTCGGCCGACACCGCCGGTCAGCTTGACGCCGCCGATGACGACTGCGGCAATCGCTGTCAGCTCAAGTCCGTAGCCAGCCGTTCCGGGATGTACGATCGCAAATCGAGACGCATAGAACCCGCCTGCCAAACCAGAGAGAGCGCCGCAGACTGCATAGGCGATGAACAGAACCTTTCTTTCTGAGATTCCGCGCCTGAACGAGCCCTGTGGCTGGCTGCCGTAGGCGTAGACAGCACGCCCCCACGGCAGAAACTTTAAGCCAAGAGACACGCAGATCGCGATAACCACCGAGCCGATCAGAAGCCAAGAAAAGGTGATGTCGCCTGCCTGAATCCCTTGGCCAGACGAGTTAAGCAGGCTGTCTGGAAGCATGCTCCCGGTAACCGTAGAGCCTTTGCCTGCGATGAACGCCAGGCCTCGGAATGCAGCGAGCGTGGCAATTGTGGCGATCAAAGGCTGGATCTTTGCCGTCGTGATCAGCAGCCAGTTGATCGACCCGAGGATCGTGCCCACGCCAAGACAGATCAAGAACTGCTGCTCGATCGGCATATCGAGGTTCTTGGAGACGACCAGGCCGAGGACCATCGCGGAGAGCCCGAGGATCGAGCCGACCGAAACGTCGATGCCGCCCGTGATGATCACGATCATCTGCCCCAGAGAAACCAAGAGCACCATAGGCAACCAGGCCAGGATGCTGTTGATCGCCAGCGAGTCAAACAGGCTCGGCAGTGAAAGCCAGAGAGCCAAAACCAAGGCTGCTGCGCCGCCAAATCTGATCAAGGCCTGCTTCATAAAGCAGCCATCTCCATGATGCTCTCTTCGGAGAGTTCCGACCTTTCAAGACTGCCGACCATCGACCCTCGGCGCATGACGCCCACCCGGTCACAAAGCGCGATCACCTCCAGCAGGTCACTCGAAACTACGAGGATGGCGACGCCCTGCTCGGCAAGGCTGTGAATCTTCTGATGAACGTCGGCTTTCGCCGAGATATCAACGCCTCTCGTAGGCTCGTCCAGAATCAGCAGCTTTGGATGGCTCATCAGCCACCGGCCGAGGACCACCTTCTGCTGATTGCCGCCGCTGAGCGTATCGACATCTTGGTCGAGACCGCGCATCGCGACATTCAATGTGTCGAGAGCTTCAGCAGCTTCCGCAGCCTCAGTGGACTGGTCGATCATCCAGAGTCGGTTCAGGTGTTTGTGAACGGTGGTGATGCTTGTGTTTTCCAGCACCGATCTGCCTGCGAATAGACCGTCTGAACGCCGGTCTTCTGGCACCAGAGCCATGCCCCTTGCGATCGAATCAGAGGTGCTCTTTGGTGCGTGCTGTTCTCCGCTGATCGTGATTTCGCCAGAGTCAATCGGTGCAATGCCAAAAATAGACCGAATCACCTCGGTGCGGCCGGCACCGACCAGGCCCGCGAGCCCGAAAATTTCGCCTGACCGAATCGAGAAGCTGATGTCAGAAAATCCGGGACCGCTTAGATTCTGAACATCGAGCACCCTCTCCGCATGTTCTGACTTTCGATCGTGAATGCCAGGGTCAAAATCCCGACCGACCATGCTGCGGATCACCTGGGCTGGCGTCGTCTCTGAAGTCTCGTAATGAGCCGCCTTTTCCCCATCTCGAAGAACGGTGATTTCATCTGAAATCTCGAACACTTCATGCATGTGGTGGCTGACAATTCCGACCGCACAGCCACGAGCTGTCAGGCTTCTGATCACCTTGAAGAGCCCCTCTGTCTCCTTGGGTGTTAGGGGAGCAGTCGTCTCGTCAAATATGAAGTACTTGGTGTCCATCGCCAAAGCGCTCGCCAGCTCCAGAAGCTGCTGATCGGCGATCGACAGCCCTTCGGCACTGCGCTTCACATCGAGCTCAAGCCCGAGCTCTAAAAGCACCTCTTGGGCCCGCTTGTGGAGCATGGCCCAGTCGACACTTCCCCACCTGGTCGGCAGGCTGCCGCAGAAGATGTTCTCGCTGATGCTGAGATGCTCAAAGGGGAGCGGCTCTTGGTGAATCAGAGCGATGCCGTGGCTCTGGGCCGCCTTGGGAGAAGAGAGTCGAAGCACCTCATCCCCGATCAGCACCGAGCCAGACTGCTGGCGATAGATTCCTGCCATCACCTTGGCGAGTGAAGATTTGCCGGCTCCGTTTTCACCCGTGATTGCGTGGACACGACCTGGCTGCAGTGAGAACTCGACGTCCTTTAGAACCTGAAAGCTGCCGAAAGAGAGGCAGATTTCCTTGCAGGAGAGGGGCAGTCCTCCAGAATTCTTCGTCATCGCCGAAGCCATGTTCAACCTGCGATAGGATATTACAATCAGCCCAAGTTTCACCCGGTTCTGCAATCATCAACCATAGATTCCTTGGGGCCGAGTAAGATTCAGACCGTATGCCCTCATCGCCCGAGAGCCCCCCAGAGGAAGACCAGATCTTCGACGCGCTCGCCAGCCAAGCGATTGAGACCCCAAGCTGGGGCTACGGCAACTCAGGAACACGGTTCAAGACCTTTGCTGCTCCAGGGGCCGCCAGAACGATCTGGGAGAAGATCGACGATGCAGCTGAGGTTCACAGGCTGACCGGCATCGCGCCCTCCATCGCTCTGCACATCCCTTGGGACAAGGTGAGCGACTACTCGGAGCTGGCTCAGTACGCCCAGGACAAGGGTATCGAGCTGGGTGCCATCAACCCGAACGTCTTCCAGAAGGATGAGTACCGTCTCGGTTCGATCGCCAGCCCAGATCCAAATGTAAGAGCCCAGGCGACTGACCATCTCTTGGAATGTGTTGAGATCATGAAGGCGACCGGCTCCCGAGACCTGAGTCTCTGGTTTGCCGACGGCACCAACTATGCTGGCCAGGATAGTTTTCGGCGGCGAAAGAGAGCCGTACGCGAAGCCTTACAGACCGTCTACAACAGCCTGCCGAGCGACGGCCGCATGCTGCTTGAATACAAGTTTTTTGAGCCTGCCTTCTACTACACGGATCTCTTCGATTGGGGGATCGCTCTCAACCACTGCCAGGCATTGGGGCCGCAGGCTGAAGTGCTCGTCGATCTCGGTCATCACGCACAGAGCACCAACATCGAAGCGATCGTAGCAATGCTGCTGGATGAGGGCAAGCTGGGCGGGTTCCACTTTAATGCTCGGCGCTACGCAGACGACGACCTGATTGTCGGCAGCACCAATCCTTACGAACTGTTCTGCATCTACACAGAGCTGGTATCGGCAGAGCTCGACGCCGACGCAGCCGTGGCAGCGACCGCTGACAACGTGGCTTATATGATCGATCAGAGCCACAACATCGAGCCGAAGCTCGAGGCGATGGTTCAGAGTGTGCTCAACTGCCAGACGGCTCTTGCCAAAGCGCTCTTGGTCGATCGCGATGCCCTGAAGTCGGCACAGGAAGACGGCGATGTCCTCCTTGCGCACAGAATTCTCAATCGAGCGTTTGAGGCCGATGTTGAGCCGATCATTGCTCAGTTCCGGTCAAAATTCGACCTTCCTTCAGACCCGATCTCGGAACTGAGAAACGGCCAGTACTTAAAAGACGTGATCGCAGAACGCGGCACGGCAGAGGCTGGTGGCGGCTACCCCACTGACTGAACCTTCAAGACAGAACATGACAAACAACCCAAAGAACAGATGGAATGAGGCAGACGCTCCTGATGGAGATGGACTGGAGTCTCTAACTTATCGGTCCCAGCTCCTGGGGAGCGACCGGACTCTCGTCAACATCTACGGCGGCAACACGAGCACCAAAGAGATCTGCACCGACCATCTCGGTCGTCCCTGCCCGGTCCTCTGGGTGAAAGGCTCTGGCTCCGATATCGCCGACATTACGACCGGCGGGTTTGCCGGCCTAAAACTAGACGAAGTCCTCCCTCTGTTCGAACGCGAGTCGATGTCCGACGAGGAGATGATCGAATACCTCGATGCGACCACTTTCGAGAGAGGGCGGCCCAGGCAGAGCATCGAGACGCTGCTGCACGCCTTTGTCCCTGGCAAGCATGTCGACCACACACATCCAGATGCGATTATCTCGATCGCCTGCACCCCGAACGGCGAGCAGATCATGCGCGAGATCTACGGCGATCGCGCCGGATGGGTCGGCTATATTCGGCCAGGCTTCACGCTGAGCCAGGAGATCGGCGCCCTGGTTCGAAGCAGCCCCAATATCGAGTGCGTTTTGATGGCCAAGCATGGCCTTGTCACGTGGGGCGAGACATCAAAGGACTGCTATGACAGCACGATCCGCATCATCGGTGAGGCGCAGGCCTATCTCGATCGACAGTCGCCAGCATCGGGCGAAAACCTCGTGGTTGAGCAGGCTACAGAAGACGCTGTTTCAGCAGCCCTCGATGCCGTGCTCCCTGTACTGAGAGGCGAACTCACAAAGGCCGGCCCTGCCGTTCTCGCCGTCGACGATTCAGCC
>JALGXY010000021.1 GCA_029824495.1 Fimbriimonadia bacterium | reverse complement strand
TGTCTTCATCTGTGACCTTGACGCCCATTTCGGTCACCAGATCACCGTTGACAAGCACGCGGCCCTCCGCGATGAATTCTTCCGCCTTGCGCCGGCTGCAGATGCCTGACTGCGCAATATAGCGATGGAGTCTCATCGGTTCGCTCATTTTCTGTAGACCTTGTTGAAGCTTCTGGCTCGGCGTCGCATCAGGAATGAACCGCCGATCAGCGCACAGATGATGACGACACCTGCCGGCCCTGCCTTTGCAAAGGACTCAAACGCAGAGCTGACAGTAGGTGTTTTGATCTGTTCAGCCGCGATCAGCGGAGCGGAGATCTGCCCGCCATCGGCCAGGTCGATGATGGCCAGTCCTACAACCGCACCCTTCTCGATCGGCAGAGAGCTGTGCGTCAGCCTGAATTCTGGAGTGCGCGGAATCTCATCGCCGCTTAAGGTGAGGCCCTGCAGCGGCTGTTCGTAGACAAATTGGTGGCTGCCAGCCCCTTCGACCTTAATCTCAGGAGTCAGGTCTCCAGCGTTGGCGATGGTCTGTTCTTCAAGGTTGGCCAGCGCCCAGTCGGCGAGGATCGTCGTGTCGGAGACCCAATCTTCTGAGTTGAGCACGACCGTAAGAAACCTGAGCCCATCTTTTTCAATGCTGCCGACATAACAGCGGCCGGCGATCGATGTGTATCCGGTTTTGACGCCTGTGGCCCCCTCGTACTCCTTCAGAAATCGGTTCTTGGAGAGCAGCAGGCGGTTCTCCTGGTTGATCGATCGCTCGATGACCACGCTGGTCTGGCTGACTGCATCCCTGAATCGTTCGTGCTTCATCGCTTCTGCGGTGATCAGGGCAAGATCAGCAGCCGAAGTCTCGTGCCCTCCTTCATCCAGGCCGTGAGGGTTTGCAAAAAAGGTCGATGTGCAGCCGAGCTCCTCTGCCCGCTCATTCATCATCCTGGCGAATCCGCCGATTGTCTCCCCGACATGGAGGGCTATCGTGGCGGCGCCATCGTTGGCAGATCTGACCATCAGACCGTACAGGAGGTCTTGAGCATTGAGCCGTTCGCCAAGTTTGAGATAGATGCTGCTGCCCTCAATATCAGCGCCTCCGTTGGGCACTCGAATCATGTCGCTCGGCTCGGTGTTTTCGACGAGCAGCAGGCCGGTCATAATCTTGGTTGTGCTGGCTGGGCTCATCCGCTGATGACCGTTTTTCTGCCAGAGAATCCTGCCGGTGGAGAGTTCTGCGACCACGGCCGACTCTGCACTGATGCTCGGCTCTGCTGCCAGGATATTGACAGTCAGGCAGGTCAGCAGAATCGCCAAAAAGGTGCGCATAGGAGGAGCTGAAGATTACCCTTCGACGCTGGCCTCATCGGCCATTTCGAGCTGAGGTTGGGTCTCTTCCTCGCAGCCCGGCAGCTCGGGGCTGTGGACATCGATTGTTATTTCCGGAAGATCCTGCAGCGTGTCCATGTTGAACAGATGAAGAAACTGCTGGGTGGTCCCGTAGAGGATCGGTCTGCCCGGTGTCTCCTTTCTGCCGACTTCGCCCACCATCCGTTTTTCAACGAGCTGCTTCAGCGAGTAGTCGCTCTGAACTCCGCGGACAGCATCGACTTCCGACATAGTGACCGGCTGTTTATAGGCAACGATCGCCAGGACTTCCATGAGGCTGCGGCTCAGCTTCGATTTTTGGGGCTGCAGGAATGAAGCGACGGCTTGGGCGAATTGAGACTTGGTGCAGAGCTGATAGCCGCCTGCGATTCTGACCAGCTGAATTGGCCCCTCTTGATCGAGCTTCGAGCCGAGGCTGTCGAGCGCCTCTTCGACTTCATAGGGAGGTGTTTCGAGCGCTTTGGCAATCTGATCCGCTGTCGCCGGTGAGTCGGCGCAGAAGAGCAGGGCGTGGACAGAGTCGATCAGCGTCATGATCCAGATTCCCCTCGGGCGAAGAGTATGCCCGCTTTTCGCTTAAGAACTCTTGCTTGTCCAAGCCGGATCAACTCGAGCAGGGCGAGGAACCACCAGACGACCTCGCTGCGCGTGAATTCTTCGGTGACCACCTCTTCTATCGGCCTCGGCTCGTCATCGAGAGCGTTCATAACAATGATCATCTGCTCGGAGAGAGATCTCCTTGGCCCAGTCGGTGGATCGACGGTATCCGGCTTCGCGCGTTCAAGCAGCCGCTCCAGGACCGAAGCGAGATCGCTGGCTTGAGCCTCGCCGATTTCAAACGGCAATTCGTAGTCACCGCCGGAATCTCCTGATCTAAAGAAGATCTGATTTCGCTCGTCTTTGAGTTTCGACAGTTCGTCGATAGCAGGCCGGAACTCCTGGATATACGGGTCGAGATCGTCGAGCAGGTCCTCCTCATCCGGCTCCTCGTCGGGTTTGGGCAGAAGCTGCCAGGCTTTTCGTTCCAGCAGATAAGCAAGGGCCGTCATCGCTGTGGCTGCCGATTCGAGATCGTGCTGAGCAGAGGTCTCTAAAACGTGCTGGAAATAGGCCTTGCAGATCGGGGCAAGAGGCACGCCGAGCAGGTCGATCTTGCGATCCTTGACCATCTGAAACAGCATCGCCAGCGACCCCTTAAAGGCATCGCACTCAATATGAATATCTGGCGGAGCGACGAATCCTAGAGCGGTTGCGCCAGGGTCGTCAGTCTTTGCCGGTTTCGATCGTTTGGCCATTGTCAGGCGGTGCCCATTATGACCGGTCTGCAGCCGGTTCTATCAATGCCTTTCCGAGAGCCGCAGCTGCCCGAACCTGCGAAACGTCTCCGCAGCCTGCCAGCCAGAGCGGCCTCCACTCTGTCGGTTTCAGCTTCTGCCGGAATCCTTCGATTCCACTGAAATGGTAGAGAGGTCCTGCGATTCGACGCAGCGCCTGAATTTTGAGTCCTGTACATCCAGCAAGGGGTGTCAACCCAAGACTCGCCTCTTCGGCGCCGATATCGTAAAAATGTTCAAAAAGGCTGCTCACCAACAGTTCATTCGTTCCGTTCGGAGCGTCCGGCTTTCTGATCAGGTCATGAACCACCCATGAACCGGGTCCTCGTTGGACTGCGGCTGCATAGCCGACCAATCTGCCATCGACGCTCGCAGAAGCCGTCACGACTTCTGAATGACTGACGTCAAGCGGTGACGCTGCAAACCCCTGGACGCGAAGAGGCTGATCGGCCTGCCAGGATCTAAGGACCTCGGCGGCATCCTGCAAATGGACCGGCCCAGCAAGGCCGATGACTCCCTTTCTTTGAGCTCTCTTAATCTGACCTTCGATTGAGCGCGATGATCGCGCGGTCTCCTGCCATGCATTGAGCTTCCAGACAGGCTCAGAGCCCAGCTTAAAAGTCCAGGCACCGCGGTTCGCTAAGTGAGAAGCCTGTGCCTCGGTGACCCCAAAGAAGACGCTGGGGCCAGCAAGACTAAGAAACTCGTCCATCGCTGCGAGCGAAGTGATCTCGGGACCCAGCGGTGCTCCTGTCGCAAGCCAGATTCCGTGAACCTTGATCGCAGGAAGAAGACACCCTTCGGTCGATCTCCAGAGCGGGAGAGTCATCATTCCCACCGGCGAGAAGGGAGAGCCGGTGTATTGGCTGAGGGGTCTTCTCTGCAGGTCAGCCTTTGGTGTCTGAGGCTGACTGAAATTGAGGAGATTCGGGACGGCCGAGGCCATGAAAAAGAGGTTGGAGGCGCCGAGCAGATTCGAACTGCTGAATAACGGTTTTGCAAACCGCTCCCTTAACCACTTGGGCACGGCGCCTTATGAGGCGAAAATATACCCGGAGGTCCGCTTCCGGACCTGGCGGCAGACTCAGGAGCTGGCCGGAGCGGGGAGTAGAATCAGCAAAAGTATGAGTCAACTGCACGAGTACAAAGCAGCTGCAGAGTGGCAGGGCGGTCGTGACGGATCAGGTCAGGTCACTTCGCTCGGTTCAGGAGTTGTAAATTCTCTCAGCGTTCCAGCTGAATTTGGCGGCCCAGGTGCCGGCACAAACCCTGAAGAGCTTCTCGCAAGCGCGGTTGCTGGCTGTTATTCGATGGTGTTTGGCATCATCGCCGAGAACCGCAAGGTTCCGCTGGTGTCGATCAAGTCAGATGTTGTTGGCGAAGTCGAGCAGCAGGGGATGCAGTTCACGTACAAGAAGGTGACCATTCGTCCGTTGATCACCTTGGAAAGCTCCGCCGATGATGCGATGATCGCCGCTGTCGAAGAGATGGCGCACAAGGCCGACGCCTACTGCATCATCACTGCAGCGATCAAGGGCAAAATCGAAGTTGCCGTTGAACCGACGGTGGTTCGGGCCTAGCAATGAGAACCAAGCTGATTGCGGGCAACTGGAAGATGAACCTGACCGCCGGTGATGGCGCCGGTCGAGTCGAGTCGTTTGTCCAGCATGCCGAGAGCCGGGCAGATGTCGACGTGGTTGTCTGTCCGCCTTACCTGGCGATTCCTAAACTGAGCGAGATTCTCAAGTACTCCAGCGTCAAGCTCGGCGCCCAAGATGTGTTCTGGATGGAGTCGGGAGCCTATACCGGAAACGTCAGCGCGCGGCAGCTCTATGAGTTCTGTGTCGACTACTGCATTGTGGGCCACAGCGAGACCCGCGGCCGGTTTGGAAAGCTCGACATTCCGGAATCGACTCTCGGCTACTTTGGCGAGACCGACGAGACGATCAAACTCAAAATTCAAGCGCTCTTCATGTATGGGATCAATCCGATCCTCTGTGTGGGTGAGACCAAGGAAGAACGAGATGCTGGCCAGACAGATGAAGTAATCCGACGGCAGCTTGAAGCCGCTCTCGAAGGTGTCCATCCTGCTGAGATGCACCTCTTTGTTGCCGCCTATGAGCCGGTCTGGGCGATCGGGACAGGCGACGTCTGCGATTCAGAAGAAGCGAACAGAGTCTGCGGCATGATCCGCAGCTGGATCGCGGAGAAATTTGACGACGATGCGGCCAGCGATGTACGAATTCTGTACGGCGGCAGCGTCAAACCTGACAACGCAAAAGAGCTGTTCGGCTACCCTGAGATCGATGGTGCTCTGGTTGGCGGAGCCAGCCTGAAGCCTGAAGATTTCAGCGCCATTGTAGAAAGCGTATGAGCGCAAAACGAGTCTCTGAAACACACGTCTTGATGGCGCAGATGATGACGCCGAACGACGCGAATGTTGTCGGCAGTGTTTTTGGCGGCTCGATCCTTGCTCTTATCGACCTCGCCGCCGCAGCGACTGCGCAGAAATTCAGTGGTGAAATCTGCCTGACTGCCTCTTTTGACAGAGTCGATTTTCATCAGCCGATCGCCGTTGGTCATCTTGTTGAACTCGACAGCTGCGTCTCTTATGTCGGTCGCACAAGTATGGAGGTGACGACCGAAGTCTACGCCACCGATATGAAGGTTGGAGACCGCCGGCACTCCAACACTGCTCGCGTGACGATGGTTGCGGTCAAGGATGGCAGTCCTGTCGAAGTTCGTC
>JALGXY010000020.1 GCA_029824495.1 Fimbriimonadia bacterium | reverse complement strand
AGACTTCATGTGTTCCGCCAGATCTTGACACGCGTTCGGGGCGGCAAGCTCAAAGTCGTTGTACAGCACATCGGTTTCGGGGAGGTCTCGCCATTCCCTCGGAGCTTCGTCGAGCATCTTGTAAGCGGCTCCTGTGCTGACACCCTGCTCTGGTTTGGCAAGGACAAACCACTGCTCATCTTGGTCGGGCAGAGGCTCGATCTTCTCCCCATAGTGGGTTCCAATCGCCCGCCCGCCTGTCAGGAAGAAGGACACATCTGCTCCGACGCCAGAAGCGATCTGCTGGGCATCCTGTTCCGAGAGGAAGTCAGGAAATCGACGCAGAATCAGCCTCAACAGACCAGCCGCATTTGAGCTGCCTCCTCCGAGCCCGGCTTCAGAAGGAATCCGCTTTGTCAGTTTGATGGCGCACGGAGGAACTTCGGTCAGCTCGCGTGTCAGGCGGAGGGTCTTTGTCAATGTGTTCTGCTCAGGCAGACTGGGCCAGTCACACTCGATGCTGTCAGAGTCCGCTCCCCAGGTGATTTCGAGGTCATCACAGAGACTCACGGCCTGGAAGATCGTTCGAATCGGGTGCATTCCTGACGGCTCTGGTGGTCCGACGCTCAGAAAGAGGTTGACCTTAGCCGGGCAGATGGTCCGATCCATAAGCTGATCCTACAGGATAGGAGGCCGGCGACCCACAAAACCGAGCGCCTGTTCTGCCGCCCATGCCGCCTGGAGGAGCTTCTCGTCGCCCATAACCGGGCCGGTCAGAAGCAGTCCGACTGGCATATCGTTGTCAGCTCCGCAAGGGATCGAGATGCTTGGAAATCCACCCATGTTCGCTGGGATGGTACAGAGATCGAGCATCTTCAGGGCCATCTGGTCGAGGCTATCGTCTTCCAGCCGAAAGGAAGAGACCGGAGATGTCGGCGAGATGATCACATCATGCTCTTTCATCACCTCGGCCATCTCATCAGCCATCAAACCGCGAACCTGCTGCGCACGGTGATAGTAGGCGTCGTAGTAGCCGGCAGAGAGCGCGTAGGTGCCGACCATGATCCTCAGCTTGACCTCGTGGCCAAAGAGCTGACCGCGGGTCATGGCAGTCGACTTGTTGTGGTCTCCTTCTTCAATTCTTGGGCCGAACCGAATGCCATCATAGCGGCCCAAATTGCTGCTCGCCTCAGCCGGAGCGATGATGTAGTACGTTGTGACGCCGAGCTGAAGCGAAGGCAGGGAAACGATTGAGACGATCGCTCCTTCCGCCTGCAGCTTTTTGATGCCCCGCTCGAAAACCTCTTTGACACCAGGGTCGACCTCGTCGCCGAACAGCTCTTTCGGGATCGCCATCTTCAGTCCCTTCAGACTGCCGCTCTTCAACTCTTTGCTCGAGTAGGCAGCATTGGGCAGTGAGGTTGAGTCGTGTCTGTCGTGACCGGCCACCGCTTCAAAAGCTAGCGATGTGTCCTCAACCGTACGGCCAAACGGACCGATCTGATCGAGGCTCGATGCAAACGCTACGAGACCGTACCGGGAGATGCGCCCGTAGGTCGGTTTGAAGCCGACAACGCCGCAGAGCGATGCTGGCTGTCGGACCGATCCGCCTGTATCGGAGCCGAATGAGATCGGTGCGAGTTCAGCAGAAACGGCTGCTGCTGATCCGCCAGAGCTCCCGCCAGGAGAGCAGTGGGGATCCCACGGGCAGCGAGTGAGCTGATAGGCGCTGTTCTCGGTCGAGGTGCCCATCGCAAATTCGTCGAGATTGGTTTTGCCGAGGAGCACCATGCCTTGGTTCTGCATCTGCTGGTAGACCGAGGCGCTGTAAGGAGGCACCCAGCCTTCGAGAACCTTGCTGGCGCAGGTTGTGGTGATGCCTTTTGTGACGATGTTGTCTTTGAGCGCATACGGAATGCCGCACAGGGCAGGGGCATCGCCAGCATCAAGCATCGCTTGGGCTGCTTCGGCCTGCTTCATCGCCTCTTCTCGGCAGAGAAGCAGGTAGGCGCCGTAGTCGCCGTCGATCGTCTCGATCCGGTCGAAATGAGCCTCGGCAGCCTCTTGCGCAGAGATTTCTCTGCTCTGAAGCTTGGCGGACAGCTCTGCAGCAGTCAATCCTGTCATCAGTGGCTTTCCTCAATCACCGTGGGGACGATGAAGAGGCCGGCTCGAGTCTTTGCGGCTCCGCTGAGAGCGTCTTCGCGGCTCAAGCCCTCTTCGATTTCATCCTCTGCCCAGACGCTGGTCAGCGCAACGGCGTGCGGCTTGGGATCGAGTCCTTCAGTATCGACTTCTTGGATGTCCTCGAAGTGGCCGAGCAGGGCGTTGAGTTCTCCCTGAAACGCAGCCAGTTCAGCTTCATCAAGCTCAAGTCGGGCGAGTTCAGCAGTTCGCCTCACCTCTTCCATCGAAATCGACATGCTGGAATTATAGCCCTCAGCTCATAATGGCCCCATGCCGTCCGCTGGAGGAAGACAGAGCTATACATCGACCGCAGGAACCGTTGTGTTTCTTGCGGTTGTCATCGGTGTTGCTGCTGTTCTTCGCCCGGCGATCCCAGGACAGGAGCCGAACCCCCTTCTGATCAATCGTGGCGGGTTCTTGAGAAACGCAGCTCATCACGAAATCCCTTGGCTTCCCGGCTCTCGAGAGGCTTTCGAGTCGGCAGTCGGTGGCCGCAAGATGATTCTGCTCGTGGTCGGCCGTGACTCGAGCAGCTTTGCCAAGCATCTAGATGAGCGTGTCTTTGCCGACAAAGCAGCAGCCGAGAGGGTCAGCAGGCTGTTTCACCCGATTAGAATCGACCTCGATGAGGATCCTCGCTGGGAAGCTGCGATCCTGCCGATCTCTCAGTCACAGCTCGAGTCAGATTCTGGATTTAACGCTTACATTTTCAGCAGAAAGGGTGAGCTCGTCTCCTGGCTCAGCTCGGAAGACAGTCGAGCTCTTCCGGATTCGGATCAGTTCTTTGATTGGGTCGATCAGGCGATCGAACGGATTCGGGAGGGCGAACTGGAGCTCGAAGAGATCAATGCTGAAGAGCTGAACATTGTCACGAATGCAAGCGTTAAGCGGCTGCCGAGCGCCAACGGCTTCAAGAGGCTGCTGATCTCAACTGTGGGTCAGCCAGAAGCTGGCAGACGCACCCTTCAACCCTGGGATATCAGATTCTTGGCACAGGATGGAGAGCTTGAGCTGGCCCAGCAGACTCTCGACCTTATTCTTGAATCACCGATGGTCGACTGGGTCTGGTCAGGTGTTTTCACCGCCTCCCACTCTTCAGACTGGATGGAGCCCGAACCGAGGCAGTCGATGGCGATCCAGGCCGATATGGTCGTGCTTGCCGCTCGCATGGCCTCGTTTACTGGCAGGATTGAATACAAGCAGCTGGCCGAGATGCTGGCGGAAGGCATCTCTGAAAACCACCTCTCTCCTGGGGTTATCTCAACGTCTCGATTTGACATCGCTCGTGTCGACGGTCGAACCGAGAGCTGGTCGCTTTCGATGAGTCGGCTGAGCACTGCTCTTTCGGTTCAGGAACGGCAGGTTCTGATCAATAATCTAAATCTGTCGCTTGAGCAGAGCCCGCTCATGGTTCCGTGGATATCCCCATTTCAACTGAGATTCACCAAGTCCGAACAACTGTCGCCGATCTTTGACAAAATTCGCAAATCGTGGCGACATCGGCCATCCGAGAGCGGAGATGACCGGGCTGACATCATTGGTCTCTCTGCAGCCAGACTGATCGAAGCGGGCCTGACAGTCAACAGTGATCGAATCATCGCAATCGGCCGGGCAGCCGTTGCGGCACTTGAAAGCCGAGCCGTCGATCAGGCCGGTCAGATCAGGCACTCTCCCATACAGTTTGAAACTCAGCTGACGGACCTTATCGGCTATGCCGAGGCGAACCTCTGGCTGGCGATGGCAGACCAAGATCCTGCGAGGCTCGAAAAAGCCCTGGCCGTGCTCGGAGAGATCAACGCCTGGCACAGGCGGCTCGACGGCAGGCTGCTATTGGCATCGGCCGACCCAGAGCCGATGGTCGGAGATATCGGCCCGACGATTCCTGCCTGGTTCGATTCCGACATCCGCTCACATGGCGGCCAGCTTGCCGAGACTCTCATAGCCTGTGCAGCCCTGATGGATGATGAACAGCTCTACGATTTGGGTGTCCATACGGTGGTCCAGTTCGGTGAGGCTGCCAACCGGTCTGCCAGAAACCTGGGCGGCCTCATGACGGTGGTCAGACAGATCGAGTCAGGGCAGGTCATCGTTGTGGGCGGCCCAGAGGCAGCAAAGCTGTTTCGAATCGAGGCTTCAACCAGGCCGGGTGTCATGGTCGTGGTCAGCCCTGACCCAGCTCTCGACGGCGTCTACAGATGGCAGAAAAATACCGGCTTGGTCCGCGTCGGGCCTCCGGGCCCCTCCGGTGATTCATCGGCTGCGCCATAATACAAATCTTCTGCGGAGAGGTCGCATAGTCCGGTTTAGTGCGCTGCTCTCGAAAAGCAGTGAGGTCGCAAGGCTTCCGTGGGTTCGAATCCCACCCTCTCCGCCATCTCCACTTTTTCTGCGCTAAGCAGGATATCCTGATGCCAGGATGGCCGTCTATCAGCACACTCAGCCGGGGACTCTGGTCCGAGCCTTGATGGGGGTCGTATTGGCCCTTTTTGGCGCGCTGACTGTCGGCGCCTTTATGGATGGCTCAACTGAAGTCGCCTTCGCCTTTCTGCTGGGCGATTCGCTGATGGTCTTGGTTCTGCTGGTCTTCCACTCCCTCCATATCGAGGTCACAGACCGCGCTGTCTCAGCAAGTTTTGGCATCGGTTGGGTTAAGAAGTCGATCCCGATGGAACAGGTCGTCGGCTGCCGCCGGGTCAAGAGTCGATGGTGGTACGGCTGGGGCATCCGCTGGATCCCGAACGGCTGGATGTACAACGTTTCGGGGCTCGACGCGGTCGAGCTTCAGCTGGCCTCAGGCAGAGTTTTCTGGCTCGGGACAGATGACTCGGATGGGCTCTATAAAGCGGTTGAGTCTGCGATGCCTAATCGACCGGAACCATCTGATTCCAATTCGGACCGATCTTGACATCGACCTCAATCGGCACATCCATCGGCAGCGCCTGCTCCATCAGCTCTTTTATAGGGGCGGCTTCGGCTTCTGATCCCAGCGGGGCCTCGAAGACGAGCTCATCATGAACCTGCAGAAGCATCTTCAGCTCAGATGTCTTCAGATACTCGTGGACATTCAGCATCGCGATCTTGATCATGTCGGCAGCCGTGCCCTGGATCGGAGCATTCATTGCCTGGCGCTCTGCAGCCTGCCGGCGACTGAAGTTTGAAGCGTGGATCTCAGGGAAGTATCGTCTGCGACCGGCCAGAGTTGTTGTGAAGCTCTTCTGCCGAGCCTCTTCGATCAACTCTTCAGTGAATGCTTTGACTCGAGGGAATCGCTCGTTGTAGGTCTCGATCAGGTCGTTGGCATCTGCAGGTGAGAAACC
>JALGXY010000019.1 GCA_029824495.1 Fimbriimonadia bacterium | reverse complement strand
AGCATCGCACGAACCCAGAGGAGCTTCTGGAGATGCAGCGGGCCGAGTGGGAGCTGCTGATTCAGATCAGCGTCAAGGAGGAGGCCTCGTGATCGCAGACCAGTTTCCGGCCCTTAACCAAAAGGTTAACAATCGCGAGCTTGTCTATCTCGACAGCGCAGCCACGACCCAGCGCCCCAAGCGAGTGATCGAGGCGATCAACCGGTTCTATCAGCAGGAGGGAGCAAATGTTCACCGAGGTGCACACGAGCTGAGTCGCCGAGCCACCGATCTATTCGAAGACTCACGAAAGGTGCTGGCGGAATCGATCAATGCCGAGTCACGCGAGTTTGTTTTTACAAAAGGCTGCTCGGAGGCGATCAATCTGGCAGCTTACAGCTGGGGCCTTGCCAACCTGAACTCAGGCGACCGGGTGCTGGTCAGCACGATGGAGCACCACAGCAATCTTGTGCCGTGGCAGCTTGTCGCAGAGCATGCAGGAGCCTCTGTCGAGCCGATTCCGGTCACAGATGATGTTCTGCTTGACTTAGATGCTCTCGAGGCTCAGCTCAAGAAGGGTGCAAAGCTCGTGGCCGTCAAGCATGTCTGCAATGTCAGCGGTACGGTAAACCCGATCAAGGAGATCTGTCTACTTGCCCACGAACATGATGCAGTTGTAGTGGTTGACGGGGCTCAGTCATTGGCTCATTGTGCTGTCGATGTCAAGGATCTCGACGCTGACTTCTACGCCTTGGCAGGCCATAAAGCGTACGGCCCGATGGGCATCGGCGGCCTCTATGTTCGGTGGTCGATCCTGAAGGATATGAAGCCTTGGCAGGGCGGCGGAGGAATGATCCGCAAAGTATCGTTCGATGGAACCACGTTTGCCGAGCCGCCGGAGCGATTCGAGGCTGGGACGCCAAATGTTGGCGGTGCAGTCGGTTTTGCAGAAGCTGTCCGGTTTATCCAAGATCTCGGAATCGAGACGATCGCTCAAGAAGAGCGTGTTTTGAATAAATTCGCCGAATCTGAACTGAGCGCATTGGGCATCGAGACGATTGGCGGAGATCCAAATAAGGCGGGAATCCTCTCATACAACGTCGATGCGATTCATCCGCACGATTTCGGCACGATCTGCGACCAGTTTGGCGTGGCGATCAGAGCCGGCCATCATTGCTGTATGCCGCTGATGAAACGCCTGGGACTAGCAGCGTCTGCACGGGCCTCATTAGGGGTCTACAACTCAAAACATGACATAATTGTAATGATTGAGGCCATCAAAGAGGCCAGGAAGATTTTCGGCTGATGCTGCAGGAGCTTTACCAAGAGGTCATCATCGACCACGGAAAGTCGCCGCGAAACTCAGGAGTTCTTGAGAAGGCGACCCACGAAGCAGAGGGATATAACCCCTACTGTGGCGATGAAGTGCACCTGACTGTCGTTGTGAAAGACGGCGTGATCGTCGACCTGAAATTTGAGGGGCAGGGCTGTGCAATTTCACAGGCCAGCGCTTCGATGATGACAGAGGCTGTAAAAGGGAAGAACGTCGAAGAGGCCAAAGCGATTTTCAAGAGGTTCCACGATGCTCTGATGTCGCGCGAGGACCCCGATTATGATGCTCTGGACGAGCTCGCCAGCCTGACCGGAGTCAAAGACTATCCGAGCCGAATCAAGTGCGCTACGCTCGCCTGGCACTGCCTCGAAGATGCCCTGGAGGGCCAAGATGCCTGAGAAAGCAGAATCCCCCACCAAGACGCTCAATACGATCGAGCGATCTCTGCTTGAAGGCGAAGTGATCGAAGCGATCCGCACTGTCTATGATCCGGAGCTGCCGGTCAACGTCTACGACCTCGGCCTGATCTACAACATTGAAGTTTCTGAGGTGGCGCATGTGCACGTCACAATGACTCTGACGTCGCCGAACTGCCCTGTGGCCGGTATTCTGCCAGGAGAGATCGAAATGGCGGCCGGTTCTGTTTCCGGAGTCAACTCGACATCGCTCGATCTGGTCTGGGATCCACCTTTCACCATCGATAGAATTCCAGAGCACATCAGATTGGAGCTTGGGCTGTTTTAAGATGAAGTTCAGCACGCAAGAAGAGTACGGAATCCGGTGCCTTCTCACAATTGCAGACCTTGAAGAGGGTCAGTCAATCACGATTCCAGAGATATCTCAAAAGGAAGGCCTCTCATCTTCGCATGTCGCGAAGCTGATGTCGATTCTTCGCAAAGGCGGCTACGTCGAGAGTACGCGTGGCCAGATGGGCGGATATCGACTAGCAAAGTCCCCTGATCAAGTCTCACTCAAGGATCTCCTTGAAGACCTCGGTGGTCGGCTCTACCACGACGAATTCTGTGGCCGACACTCCGGCATGGAGTCAGAGTGTGTTCACACATCAGAGTGCCGCGTCAAGCCTCTCTGGTCGATCATTCAGGCATCTGTCGATACAGTTGTTGGTCGATTGACGCTGGCTGATCTGCTGAACAGCGACGTCCCTGCTCCTGTTGTGCCGATCAAAGTCGGCTGACAAAAGGCACTGTTATGAGCACCGATTTTCCCGTCGAAGTCACTGAAGAAGCGGCCAAGCAGGCGCTCAACCTGCTCGAACGGCGCGGCGGTGACGAGACCTTTTTGAGAATCGGAATCAAAGGCGGTGGCTGCTCTGGGCTTGAATATGTGATCAAGCTGGAAGAGCAGATGAAGCCGCATGATCTGGTCTACGAGAAAGGGGGGCTCAAAATCGTCTGCGATGCGAAATCGGCGCTTTACTTGAAGGGCTCCAGCCTAGTCTGGACCGGCAACCTCATCGGCGGCGGTTTTCAGTTCAACAATCCGAACGCGGAGCGTTCATGCGGCTGCGGGACAAGCTTTACTCCTAAGCCCAAAAAAGCCGGTTAGTTGTCGAAGATTACAACCTGCATAGCCTGGTCATTTTTGGCCATGACAATCACCTGTCGCCCAGCCTGAAAGTCCTCGCGTGCTGCGAGAACCAGTCTTGATCGGCTCCAACGATTGAGCGCCGTACCGCTCACCTTGAGAGTTAGTGATTCGCCGCTCGGCTTCTGAATGCTGAGAGTCTCACCATCAAATGCCTGCAGAAGGCCATCCACCCTCATCTCCCCCTCATCGGCTGACCAGTCGGGCAGGGGCTGGAGCTCCGTTTTGCTCTCATGGGCTTTCTTGAGTGAAGGATAGGCGTTGAAGACGGCGTTGAGCTCTTCGTTCCAGAGTTCGAAGTGAAGATGCGGACCAGTGTTCTCGGCATTGCCCGAATCGCCGACATAGCCGATTATCTGACCCGCGCGAACTCGATCTCCCGAACTAAGCCCCGGGGCGAACGCCTGATCAAGCGGCGCGAGTCCGTCATCTGTGCCAGGAGTGTCGTTGTTCAGGTGCATGTACCGAGCACTCCAGCCCCCGTCGCCTTTCAGGGTCAGCCAATTGTGGGAATTCTTCTTCTTTGTGAATCTCAGCGTGACGACTCCGTCAAAGGCTGCAACAAGGGGAGTCATCTTTTCAGCCATCAGATCCTGGCCATGGTGACGCCTCTTGCCGCCGCCTCTGGGCGCCAAGAACGTGTCGGAGTACCGCACCTTGCCAGAGACAGGGAAGACCAGCGGCACGATGGTCGATTCACCGCAGACGCGATCCCGAGCGACTTTTGCATCGGCTGGATTGAAGGACGGGTTCTGATTCGGCACATCAATTTGAGCCAACTCGAACGGCTCGTAGGCCGACTTCTGGTCTGCGTGAATGTAGGCAGATAGAGGGTCATTGACGCTGAGATCCTCCAGCCTCATCCAGGCAGAAAGGGAGCCTTGAGAGCGGATGCTGCCCCAATCTGGGATCTTGACGGCGCAGACTTCAGGGCGGTCAGCAAAGACCTCTGCACCTTCGCTGTCGATGATCGAATCGGTCTCCGCAATAACCAGCCGCATTTCAGGTCGGATCTCGATGATCCGGCCTTTCAAGAGCAGCTCACCCTGTGTCGGCAGCCCTGTGGCCAAGGCCGCTGCAGCTAAAATTGCAGTCATTCTTCCCTGATCCTCCTCGTCTCTTCTTCCTGAATTGACGGTCGATTTGGGCACCTTCCTTAGAGGGTGACCGTCACAACTTAACGGATGCCAGTTATTTTGACAGCAGGATACGGTCAAGATGATTTTGAGGGCTTGAAGCGACGAATTCAAGTTCAGCGAGTCGATCGTCTCGTCGATGTCAGATCGAATCCGTTCTCGAAGCACCAAGAGGATTTTCGCCGCCCCAGAATCGATCGATTGTGTGAAGAGGCCGGCATTAAATACACCTTTATGGGCCTTCAGCTTGGGGGGAAGCCATCCGATCCCGAGCTCCAGACCAATGGTCAGCCCGATTTCAAGAAGATCGCCAAATCGGGCGAATTCCGCTCTGGGATGGCTCAGGTAATTGAGTGGTCAAAAGCCGAAACGGTCTGCCTGCTTTGTGGCTGTGAAAAGCCGATGCGCTGTCACCGGGGCACACTGCTCGGCCCGGAGCTGATGGCACGCGACTGCACGGTGCATCACATCGATGAAGAGGGCAGAGTTCTGACGCAGGACGACGCCTTGGAGAGAGAAACAGGTGGTCAGATGGACCTGTTCGGCGGCTGATCACCAGCGGTCAGCTGCTCGTAGACCGCCATCACTTTCTTGATGTGATTCTTGGTCTCTTTGTAGGGAGGGACTCCGCCGTGCCGCTTGACCGCCCCTGCACCTGCGTTGTAGGCTGCCAGCGTCAGCACAACAGCCTCATACGGATCACCGGTCTGTTTGGTGTACTTGTCCATGTGCTTACGGACCAGCTTGATCGTTCCGAACAGATTCTGCTCAGCATTGTAGGCATCGCTGACTCCCAGGCCCTTCGCTGTTCCTGGCATCAACTGTCCCAAGCCTTGGGCGCCGACATGGCTGCGGGCCTTCGGATCGAATCCGGACTCAACTAGAATGAGTGAGACGATCAGACGCGGATCGACCCCGTAGTAGGCGCTGAGCGCCAAAATTGTCTCCGCCATCGCTTGGGCATCTGCCTGGCTCAGCTTTTTGTTTCGACCTTTGATGAAGGCGGTGTAAGAGGGAACCAGCGCTACATATTCGGGCGAAAGCTGCCTGGCTGCTTTTCCGATCGGTCCTGTTATCGGCTTAAAGGCTGCAGTCGTTGTTCGGCTTCCGCTGCGGGATGTGGTCGGCTTTGCCCTCTGTTTAGCCTCAAGTGCTCTCTTGGCGGCCGCGGCGGCATTCTGCTCCCGCTCCCATTTTTGAATTGAAAACTCAGAGACTGCCGCGATGAGATCAGCTTCAACAGAGGAGAATTCGGATGATTTTCTTGCCGAAATCAGCATCCGAACGCTGCTGTTTGAAATCCAGTCAGGGACCTTCTCAGCCCGGACATTGATCTCCCCTCCGAGAGGGTTTTTCAACATCAAAATCGGGCTGGATGCTTGAACGACTCCGTGCTCTTTGCGTAGAGCGAGATATTCGTCAAGTGTGTGAGCCTGTGCCGCAAGCGGCAAAGCTGCACTGAGAACGAGAAGGGTTGGCTTCAGGTTCAAAACAAACTTCTGGCGGACAGACAGGGATTCGAACCCTGGAGGGGGCTATCGCCCCCAACCCGCTTAGCAGGCGGGCGCCTTAAGCCGCTCGGCCATCTGTCCGCGGGCTTCTAATATTACCCATTGTCGGAACGTGGGCCCGAGTCTGCTGCAGCCCTCGCAAACGTTGGGCCCGTTGGGTCAGACTGGATGAATGCGATCCCGGTCGTGGGAGACACAGACCCCACGATTTCGCCACAACAACACTGTCGGTTCGACAAAGCTTCTTCTCTACGCGACCGCAGCAGCGCTTGCTGGGCTCTACATGGCTCGGGAAGTCGGGCTAGATGCGGTTCGTGCAGCCCAGATCATCTGCCCGCTGCTCCTGCTTATTGGCGGTTTCGGGCTCTATCGTGTCGTGGAGCAGGCTCAGACCGACCGGCGCTCTCTCGGAACCGCGGTGCTCCTTCTCTTGATGAGCCTGGCGATCTGGCTGGTCCAGGTCTTTGTGGGTTATCCCATGTTTGGAATGGTCCCCGATCCAGATTGGCAGCCGGGCCTTAAAGTTGGAGGCGGCTGGTTTTCGGTCGTTCTGTGGCTGACTCTGCCGATCCTGGTCGGATCAAGCCTGATGGCCTGCCGGCGCTGGATGACAAACAGCTCAGCTCTAGTCGCCTCATCGATCTTAGTTGGGGTTGCCGCGGCTGCGGTTGAACCCTCCTTGAACCACGTGAACTGGTGGGGATGGAGTTTGGAGCCATTATTCGGTTCGGGCATTCATGTTCTTGCCCCTGTCGGCTGGCTCGTCTCGAGTCTGTTTATGGGAATAGTGTTGGGCAAGCGACTCGACCAGGCTGAACTCGATCGGGCAGAGCCAGGATTGACCTTCCTCGCTGTGGTGCTGCTCTTAGGCACGATCGGTTTCGTCTCAGCTCCGATTTGACACAAAGATGGCCGGACTGTTGCAGTCCGGCCATCTTTGAATCGATCAGATCTTCTGATTATTCAGGTAATCGCTCAGAACTTTGGCTTCTTTGTCGGTCATCTTTGGTGCGGCCTTCCGCACCAGGGTCATAAAGTAGGCCACTTCAGGCGGCCGGACCGGGTGGCCGATGTTTCGGCCGATCTTGCCGTCCTTGTCAGGACGCTTTGCCGTGCCAAGAACTTTGCCTTTCGCACTGAAGAACCCGAAATAGGGAAGCCCCTGCTGTTCACCGTTCAGCTTCTTTAACCACTTGTCGCCGCCGGGAGTGTTCAGGTCAGCTTTGCTGCCGCGCTCTCCGATGATCATCGGCACCTTGACGAAGTACTTGGCCATGATCGGCTTGACCTTCTTGTCCTCGATAAACTTATCGAGATGCTTGCACCAGCCTCACCAGGAGGCATCGAACTTAACAAAAATGCTCTTGTTCTGCTTGGCTGCAGTCGCTTGGGCTTTCTCCATAAGCTGATCGGCAGTCGCTTTTTCAGCGGCCATGCCAGAAACTGCAGCGAGAGCAAGCAGCACGCCGAGCGTGAACTTGGTTCGCATACGGTTGATTATGAGTCAGACTCCGACTTGGTTCCTGAGAATCCCAAAAAACAGGTCCCGAGCGTGCTTTTCCCGCCACGGTGTGTGTCCACACTTCTCGAGCAGGTGAGACTCGAAATCTGTGATATTCGCCGACAATGGCTCGAACACCGGCTTGTAAGGGTGAGGATCATGGTCGCCGTGAATTGCGACAACGGGGCACTTGATTGAAGCGGCCAATCTGAGAAGATCGCCGTTAGATCTCAGCTCTTTTGCCTCGCTCCAGACGAGCCTGTTCTGCTCGGCATCAGCTTCGATCTGCAGCCCTTCAGTCGGCATGGCATCATAATCATCGGCCTTGTCTAGCAGCTCAACCATTCGGTTGACCGCTGTCTTGTCGCCATCAGCCCAAGATTGATTCACCTGGCGGTACTCGTCCTGCTCGTCTTCGGACAGCCGACTCATCCGGATCTCTTTGACCTCAGATTCTTCGACGACAAACATGGCGCTGCCCACCAGGAT
>JALGXY010000018.1 GCA_029824495.1 Fimbriimonadia bacterium | reverse complement strand
TCATGCTCCGGATGACGGAGATGTCGTCCGCCACCGTCTTCAGGTGCGGCAGCATCGAGGACATCCATTGGCCAGACTGACCGACCTGCTCAAACTTGTGCGGCGAACCGAGCAGCTTTGGCACACCACGAATAAACGCAAACCGCTCGCCCTTGATGATCTCTTCAGGGATCGGCTGCTGGTGGTGCTTGACCAGAGTCGGCTTCGGGTCGAAAAGGTCGAGCTGCGAAGGCGCACCAGCCATGAAGAGGAAGATCACGTTCTTCGCCTTCGGGGCGTAGTGGGGCGGCTTGACCGCCATCGGATTCTCGCGCTGCTGTGCCAGACCGGTTTTCGCCAGCATCGAGGTCAGAGCGACGCCGCCCATGCCGTAGCCGACCTCTTTGAAGAAGGTTCGGCGGGTCATCGCCCTGAGGGCTCTTTCATGTGGTGTTTTGGGCATGGCTTTACTCCTTGGTGATCGACTCGTCGAGGTTCAGGATGACGTTCGCCGTCATGGTCCAGGCGGCCTCTTCGGGTGTGCCGCCGAGCTTTTTGGCCTCTTCTGGATTGGCCGAATATTCAGCCTTGAGTTTGCTGAACAGGTCGCGCAGCCTCAGCAGCTCAAGCTGATTCGGTTCGCGCGAAGTGCATCGGCGGAAGCCGGTGACCAGGCTGTCTTCTGCGGCCATCATGATCTTGCCAAGCGCCTTGCTGGCATCCATCATCGCCTCATCGTTCAACAGAGTCAGTGCCTGAAGGGGCGTGTTGGTCCGCACTCTGCGCGGAGTGCACGTCTCTCGACTGGTGGCGTCGAAGGCGAGGAACGCGGGATAGGATCGTGAGCGCTTCCAATAGGTGTAGAGCCCACGGCGAACCAGATCGCTGCCCTGGCCGTTCTTCCAGCGCGCGCTGTTGTAGGGCGTGTCCCAGATGCCGGGCGGCTGTTTTGGGAACACGCTCTTGCCGCCGACCTTGCGGTCGAGCAGGCCTGCGGCAGTCAAGGATGTGTCGCGGATCAGCTCAGCGCTGAGTCGGAAACGCGGCCCTCGAGACAGATACATATTCTCAGGGTCGATCTCCTGCTTTTCTTCATTCGTCGCAGAGGTCTGCTTGTAGGTCTCGGAGGTGACGATCGTTCTGATGATCGCCTTCTGATCCCAGCCGGAATCCATGAACTCATACGACAGCCAATCGAGCAGCTCCTGGTTGCTGGGCGGGCTGCCCTGCGTGCCGAAGTCCTCGAGCGTCTTGACGATGCCTCGGCCAAAGATATGGTGCCAGATGCGGTTGACGTGGACTCTAGAGGTCAGCGGGTTGTCGTAGCTCACCAGCCATTCGGCCAGGTCGAGCCGGTCGACACGCTCTTCAGAGTCGATCTGATTCATCGATTCAGGGACAGCCGCAAAGACCTCTTTGGTTGGGCTGAGATACTCGCCGCGACTGTAGACCGGAGCCTTCAGCTTTGACTCTTTGTCCGACTCAGAGATGATTAGTGTCGATGGGATCATCGACTCGAGCGACTGCTTCTCTTTCAGGATCGCGCTGCGCTCGGCCAGAATCGGCTGAACTTCCACAGCAACCGATCGGTAGTAGGCGAGCAGCTTTTCGTTGTCGTTCTGTTCGAGCGCTTTCAACGTGTCTGAGTTGAGCGGCCGATACTCTGGATGGTCGTCGTAGGTGAGAGCGATCTGGAATCGTCCAATCGTGTGTTTCGCCCATCTCGACTTCATTTCGAGCTGTATTTCGAGTTCGTGAGCTGATGCAGGGATCGGCTGTTTGAAGCCGATCACAAGATCGTGCTGTCGGCCTTGCCCGCCGCCGACAGCCCATCCGTGGTCATCGCCGCCATCGCTCAGAGCCTCGACAGGGAAGTAGTTCTCCTGGTGGTAGTTGGCGACGGCAGCGTTCAGCTTGACAGGCTGCCCGTTTGCTTTGACCAGAACTCGGGTCAGGACAAAGTTGCCGCCGCTGCGCCCCGGTCCGCTGCTCGGCAGACTCTTGTCGGGCAGGACACGCAGGCGGATGCCTTTTGAGAGAGCCGCGCCTTCATCTATCTTGAGTGTGTAGGTGACCTTGTCAGGGTTGGCGCCTGTCGCCAGCAGTGAGCCGTCCTGCTGTTTCTGGAACGTCACGCCGCCGTCAGAAGAGGCCTTCGGATCAGCGGGGAACCAGGAGACCGACTGTTTGGCGTTCTTCTTCCAAGCCTCGAATTGAGAGTAGAACTGAGGATGTGGGTTAGCCAGCTGCTGATCGATCGCTGCGAGCTTCTGCTCCAGCACATCGTACTGAGCAGCCTGCTCAGGATTTGGAACCTTGATTGTCGGCTCAAACCACCTCTCCCCGCCCTGCGTGCCGACTCCGCGCATTTCGTAGTCGGTGTTGCCATAGAACGCATAGAACTTGTAGTAGTCCTTGTGCGAGATCGGATCGAACTTGTGGTCGTGGCACTTTGCGCAGTCCATCGAAAGGCCGAGCCAGACCGATGAGGTCGTGTCGACGCGATCCATGATCATCACAAAGCGTGATTCGCCCGGATCGACGCCGCCCTCTTCGTTGAACATCGCGTTGCGGTGAAATCCGGTCGCCACAACCTGGTCGAGGGTGGGGTCAGGAAGAAGGTCTCCAGCGAGCTGTTCGATCGTGAACTGATCGTACGGCATGTTGTTGTTGAAGGCGTTGATCACCCAGTCGCGATATGGATAGACGGACCGTCCAGCATCTTTCTCGTAGCCGTTCGTATCGGCATATCGGGCAAGGTCGAGCCAGATCAGCGCCTGGCGTTCGCCATAGTGGGGCGATTCGAGCAGGCGGTCGATCAGCTTCTCGTAGGCATCGTCTGATTCGTCGGCGAGAAACGCATCGATCTCCTCCAGTGTCGGGGGGAGTCCGGTGATGTCGAGCGAAGCCCTTCGGATCAGAGTCTCTTTGCTCGCCTGTGCCGAATGCTCCAGTCCTTTCTCTTTGAGTTTCTTGGCAATAAACCGGTCGATCGGGTGGTCTGACCAGTCCGCTCCGTCTTCAGGGATCTCTGGCGGTTCGACCGGATCAAACGACCAGTGATCGAGCTCTTGGTTCGCGGTTGAGGCTCCTTCTTCGATCCAGGTCTCGATCGCTGCGATCTGACGCTCCATCAGAGGATTGAAGCCTTGAGGCATTATCGCCAGGCCATCCTCGCCTCGCAGGCGCTTGATCAGCAGGGAGTTCTTGGGATCACCCGGAATGTAGAGATCGCCGCTGATTCCGCCTTTGACCATGTCTTCGACAGATTCAAAGCTGAGCCCCGCGGTCGGTTCGTCCCCGCCGTGACAGGTTGTACACCTGGCGTAGAGAATCGTGAAGACGTCTTTCTTAAAGTTGACGGTGCTGGGCTGGGGGAGCTCCGCGCCCTGATCGATCCAGTCTTTGAGGATTCCCGCCTGGACGTCGTTGAGGGCTGTTCCGAGAGGAGGCATTCGGAACGGCGGATCATCCTGCGTCCTGGTGTAGAGCAGTGAATTCGCGTGATCGCCTGCTGTAAAAACAGGGCCGCTGACTCCGCCCTTTCGAATCCCCTCAACCGATGACAGGTTGAGCCCGCCATCGGCTCTTTCGTCGTTGTGGCACGAGACACAGCTTCGCTTGAGCAGGGGCTGAACATCCTTGACAAAATCGACCTTTTGAGTCTGTTGACTCGGCGTGAGGGCCGCTGCACCGAAGGGCACAGCCGCCGCTGCCAGCAGCCAGAGCGAGGTGAGTTTTGCAGGATTCTGTTTCATCAGCTGACTCGTTTCAGAAGCGTGATTCGGCCGATCGGCACCCATTCAGCGACGAGGATGTCCTTTCCGTTGGCCATCCAGATTGCGTCGTGCGGGTGGACGAACTGACCAGGAACAAATTTTTCGCGCGGAGCGCCGCGCAGATTTGTCGGGTGGCCGTCGCCGAGCAGGGCAACGGGCTTGTTCTCTTTATCAAGAATGGTGACGACGCTGCTCAGATCAGGCACGAGCATCAGGTCGCCGCTCATCTTCATGTGGCAGGGGCGTCTCATGCCCTCTTTGGCGTAGCTGTGATGCTTGCCGTCGAGGGTGAAGTTCTGGACCTGGCCATGACCACGGTCTGCAACGGCCAAGATCGGCTCTTTGCCTCGATTGTCAAGCCAGAGGCCGTGCGGATTGCTCACCTGACCTTCAGCGTTGCCCGGTCCAATCAGCTCGCCTTTGTATTCGCCGTCCTTGCTCCAGACATGGATCCAGTGGCTGCCGTAGCCGTCAGCAACGATCACGTCGCCGTTCGGGGCGAACGCCACATTAGTCGGAATGTACGGCTTCTTGCCGTCAGCGTAGACCTCGTGCTGATTTGGTCGGCCTCTCTCCCAGACGAGCTGGCCATCGAGCGTGGTTTTGACGACAACGCGCCTTCGTGTATCGCAGTGATAGAGGAATTCGTTGCCGTCTTCGACAGCAATGTCCAGACCGTGTGCGCCGCCGGCAAAGTTCTCGCCCCAAGAGGTGATGTACTTGCGATCCGGGCCGTAGACGACAATTGCGTTCGGTCGGATGCTGTTGCCGTTGACTGTGTGGGCGACGAAAATCCGGCCGTCACGAGACTGAGCCACGCCATGCGTATCGCCAAACTTGATGCTGACCGGGGGCTTCAGCCAGTCATGGTGGACCTCGTAGGTGTGTTCACCGCTGCCGACAATCAGCCGGTCTTCCAACGGGGCTAGTGCCTTTACGATGGGGGCAACCGCTGCTCCAAGCGCTGCTGCTCCGCCAGCCTTGATCAGGCCGCGTCTAGTGATTCTGTTGTTTTCCATGCCGACAAACTCTAACGTCAGCATCAATTGTGACGTCCCGCGGCCCGGGATATCAAGGTTGAGAGGAGAGGAGGGAGTGAACCGATTCCGCTGCCTTTCTGCCGTCCGCGATCGCATTAACCACTAGTGAGGCACCGATCCTTGAATCTCCGGCAGCAAACACGTTGCCTGCAGCCGTTTTCAAGTTCGGATCTGTCTTGATCTGCCCACCGTCCGTCAGTTCGATGCCGCAGGACTCGATCAGCCTGGTGCTCGGGCCGCTGAACCCGATCGCGATCAGAGCGAGCTCGACTTCCAGCGTGAATTCGCCGTCAGGCTTCGGAAGATAGTCTGGCGGCGGGCCGACCCGCAGAGCCTTGAGCCCAACCAGATGTCCATCCGTTCCCAAGAACTCCAGGATCTTGATGCCCCAGGATCGTTCTCCACCCTCTTCGTGGCTTGAGTCAAACCTTGGGATTCTTGGCCACTCTGGCCAGGGTGTGTCGGCAGGTCGGTCTTCTGGAGGTCGAATACCGTGTGTCGGCTGGTGAACTCTAAGTGCGCCTTGACGCAGGGCAGTGCCGAGGCAGTCTGCGCCTGTGTCGCCGCCGCCGATGATGACGGTGTTGCGGCCTTTGGCGCTGATCCGCTCGCCCGCCTCAATCTCCTCGCCGTTGCAGACTCGATTCGACTGGACGAGATAGTCCATGGCGAAGTGCACACCGCCGAGATCGCTGCCGGGGATGTTCGG
>JALGXY010000017.1 GCA_029824495.1 Fimbriimonadia bacterium | reverse complement strand
GCAACCGAAGTGACTGACATGACCGGAGTCGTGGTCAGATTCTCAATTGCATAGATGCCCATGCTTGAGCGGCTGTTCATCGTTGCAGCGTAGAGCACATCTGTTGATGCATCCTGCTGCTTGCCGAACTTCATTGTGAATTCGGGTCGATGGAACGTGCTCACCTGGCCGGATGAACCAGAAAGCAGAGGTGCTTTTTCAAGCACATGAACATATGTGCCGCTGGCGCCGCCACTGTAGCCGAAGAGGTTTCCTGCGAGGACGATGGCGTCTCGGTTGAAAGCGAGGCTGGGGTAGTCGACCCAGTAGTCACTGCCCGAGCTGTATTCGTTTTCGATCCTATACTTGTGCCAAGAGCCTGTCGGATCGCTGTCGTCAGAGATCGCGAGCAGGTAGTGGCTGGTCTCCGCAGAGAAGCCGACGTCGAGCTCCAGAACATAGAATCGTTTCGAGATCGGATCGTAGGCGCACTTCGGATCAAAAATGAATCCACCTGCACCCATGCCGCCCCAGAAGCCGCTGTTCGTGTCTCGCTGCTGAAAGACCTTGGTGCCGTCTTTCTTAAAGATGGCAACGCCGCCATTTACAACTTGAACGACGTGGTCTGGACCGACCGCGATGTCCGGGTCCGGAGGCCAGGAACCACTGAAGTTCATTCCTGGGAACCGAGCATCGGTATTCGCTTCGGAATCGCCATCAGCTGAGCCGAGCCCGCTGCTGTCGGTCGAACCACCGCCGGGAAGGTCAATGCCTCGGTGTGTCGGCATAATCCGCTTCTGACCCACGGTCTCATTGACCTGGGGGAAGAATCGGGTGGTTGAATCGGTAAAGGCAGGGCCTGTCCTAAAAATGAGATCCGGTTGGATCTTGTCATTTCCACCGCCTCCGGTTAAGAAAGTCGGTCGATTTTGAGCCGTTGCAGACGACGAAAGAACAACTACAGCAAGGCCCATCAGGCCCAGCCGAGCGGCGCCGCCTCTCCAGCTTCTGGTCTCCATCATTGTGATTTCTGTCCTCAGGTCAGGTTCAATTTGAACCTGACGAATCGGGTTGACGCACGAGATAATCGCACACACCCCAACTCTTAGACTATTGTAGCAGTCTCAAACGTGCGGATGCCACACCGATTCAGGTAGATTCCGCCCCATGTTGACGCCTGAACAGCATGAAGCGCTGTCCAACTGCCGGGGCCGGCTGGACGCTATTAGGGGGCATCTTTGACCTGCCTCGCCGTCAATCTGAACTAGAATCGATCGAAGAAGAGACCTCCTCTCCCGATGTTTGGAGCGACCCCAAGAAGGCTGAAAAGCTGCTCCAAAAGGCTTCTCGTCTTCGTGACATCATCCAGCCGTTTCAGGCTCTCTATAAGAGAGTCGACGATATTATCGAGTATGAAGAGCTTCTGAAGCTTGAAGCGAATGCAGAGCTTGAGGCAGAAGTATTGGAGATGTTTGAGAGTCTCCAAGCCGATCTTGATGCTTATGAACTCCAGACTCTGCTGAGCGGCGAGTATGACGATCGCAGCGCCATCATTGAAATCAATGCGGGTGCCGGAGGGTCGGAAGCCTGTGACTGGGCTTCAATTCTCTTCCGGCTCTATTCTCGATGGGCTGAGAGGCGCGGCTTTAAGCTGGAGATCCTCAACGAGACTCCTGGTGATGTCACCGGCTACCGAAGGATGAACTTCCAGCTGGTCGGCACTAACGCCTATGGCTATTTCAAATCGGAGAACGGGGTTCATCGACTGGTGAGGATTTCGCCGTTTGATGCAGCTGCTCGACGGCATACATCGTTTGCAAAAGTCGAAGTTCTGCCTGAAATCGATGAGGAAGAGATCGATATCGACCCTGATGATCTGAGAGTGGACACGTTGAGAGCCGGCGGTGCTGGTGGTCAGCATGTCAACAAGACTGAGAGCGCCGTCAGAATCACCCATATTCCGACCGGCGTAGTTGTTCAGTGTCAAGCAGAGCGAAGCCAGCACAAGAATCGTGCTTCGGCAATGCGCGTTCTGGTCTCAAGACTTGCTGAGCTGCAGGCTAAGCAGGACAAAGAGCGGCTCGACAGTCTCAAAGGCGATTCGGGGCCGGCTGAATGGGGTCGCCAGATCCGCAGCTATGTCATGCAGCCCTACACAATGGTCAAGGACCACCGAACCGGGCATGAAACTGGAAACGTCCAGGCTGTGATGGACGGCGACATTGACGCATTTATTGAGGCGTTTTTGAAGCAGCCGCCAGATGAAGACGCCTACGTTGAGTAACCGGGCGAATTCAAACCGAGCAGCATGATACTTCTCGCAGCAGCCGCCCTCGTCGGCGGGCTTATCCAAGAACCAGAACTTACAGTTCTGTCTGTTCCTCCTGGATCAAGCCGTCCGTTTGCAGAAGCGGTCTCAGCCATTGTTGAAGACCTGAGAGCGGAGCGATTTGAAGAGGCCGCCCGGAAGGCGGCGGTCCTTCCCGATCGTTCTATCCGAGTGCAGTGGGATGACTCTAAAGTTGATGCGTCACACGGGAGCCTTTTGATCCGAGGCAGAGAAAAAGCGCTGGAAGCTTGGGAGCGGGTGAACCAGAAGCTGGAGATCACTTACGTCGAAGAAGATCCGGACATCCTGATTGGCTTTGTTGAGAAGCTGCACAAAGACCCCGAAACAGGTGATCAGATCGGCGCGGTTCATTTCACCTCGTACTCGCCGCTTGAACCTCGAATTGAATCTGTCATCGGCCTCAAGAGAGGCCCAAAGCTGCTGTCGATCGACTCGATCGACATCGCCAATGAGTTCGCCTATGCGGTCGGCAGATACATGGGTTTGGAGAGGCGTCCGCGGCCAGGCTCCTCGATGTTTCGACAGGAGACCGATTACCGTGTCCCCCCGATAGTCGGCAGAGACGAGATCATGACGTTTGTCGCATGCCTAGAGCTCACTGATCAGTTGAGAGAGGCTGCCGCAAAGAAAAACCGTCATTTTCAGCTGGGACAGCCCCGGGCTTTTGTTGATATCAAATCGCTCGAAGGCGGAACGGTGAATCAGGGTGAGTCGATGCCGATGAGCTTTGTCGTGACGAATTCTGGCGACGCTCCCCTGGTCTACTGGGTGCTGCCCGACTGCAGCTGTTTCACCTTGTCTTACACGAGCGTCGTGCCGCCAGGCGCATCGCGCACGGTGAAGATCGACATCAAGACCATGGATTTCCCTGGTCCGGTCGACAAGGCGCTCTACCTCTACACCAACGACCCGAATAGTGAAGTCAAGAGGATCCCTGTCACCGGCAATGTGCTGCACGCCTACCGGATCCTCAAATCAGAGCCAGGAATGGTCCACGTTTCGAATGGTCAAGATGAGGTGATTGACCTCTACTTTACGGTGCCCAAGGACAGCCCCATGAAGCTGGAGGGGATGACCACCCAGGGCCTGAAGGCAGACGTTCAGTGGGAGCCTTGGACCGGCAAAATGGCCGATCCTCTGCTGAACGAAGGGCCGATTGAACGCAGAGGCTGGAAGATACAGATTTTTATTGCAAAGCCGACGCTGGTGGGGCGGCTGCCGTTCAGCCTGATGATCAAGACCGATCAGAAGGGCTTCGATCGGATTCCGTACTCTCTGACAATTCAGAACGGAATCATTGCAGACCCAGGGAGCCTCAATCTGGGGCAGATCCAAAAGCAGGCGGCTCGAGGAGCGTTCTTTATCACCCGCCCAGAAAGGCCGTTTCAGATCACAAAGCTTGAACAGGATTCCGAGTTCATCAAAGCATTTATCGAAGATATCGGTGAGGATGACCGGTACAAGGTGATCGTTGACCTCTCAGCCGACGCTCCGTTCGGCATGTTTCGGTCTTATGTGACCGTGCATACGACCGACCCGCAGCAGCCGACCATTCGAGTGCCGGTGCGCGCTATCATCCAATGAAACTTCTGCTCTGGGCCGCATCGGCGTTGATGCTCGGCTTCGGGCTGGCGCCATCTCCACAAAAACAGAAGCCGCAAGACGTCCTCCTGATTTCTGGCGCTGCCAAGGGATACATCGCTCCATGTGGCTGCTCAAAGCCGATGTCTGGGGGCATCAAGCGCAGAGCTTCGGCCATCAAAGCTCTCGGTGGAGAAGAGGCGGTCTTGATCGAGCAGGGTCCGCTTACCAGCGGCGCTGGCAGGCAGGAGATCCTAAAGGCCGAAACCTTGGCTATGGCTTTAAAATCGATGGGGGTTGATGCTGTCGCTTGGACTCAAAAGGACTCATCCATGGGGCCGGGTCAGATCAGCTCACTGCAGCGACTGTCCGGCGGAAAAATAGTCTCGGGCTCCTTAGAACCGGGCGGAATTGCGAGCCTGAATCGGTCCACTCGATCTGGTCGATTCCTGATCACATCGATCGACCCTGCTTTGACTGGAGAGGGCCTAGAGACCGCTTCTGTCGACGTCGCCACGGCTGTTCATCGACTGATCGATCAGGCTCAAAAGCAGGACCTGGTCTCCGTGCTGATGACCACTCAAAACCTGGCCGAATCACGCAGGCTGGCCGCGAAGCACCCAGCCTTGGACCTCATTGTTTTCGCCTCAGACGCCGCCCCTTCAGCCAAGCCGATCCTGGTCGGCTCAACATCGCTCGTATCGCCTGGCCCCAAAGGGCGTCATGTTTTGCGGCTGGTTTGGGATGACTCAGGAATTGTCGACTCATCTGCCGTGCTGCTTGGCCCGGAGTGGAAGGATGATGAGCTCGTCTCGCAGTTCTACGAGTTCTATCTCGATCAGGTGGAAGATGAGCAGCTCATCAAGCAGGTCGTGCGCGTCGAGACAAAGGAGTTTGCTGGCTCCGAAACGTGTTTGGACTGCCACCCTGTGGAGACCAAAGCCTGGCAGAATTCTGCTCACGCAAAAGCGTTCACAACTCTCGAAAAAACGGGACACGACATCGACCCAGAGTGTGTCGGCTGCCACGTGGTCGGCCTCGACTCGACCAAGGGATTTCAAGACCGAAAAACCACCCCGAATCTGGCTGCGGTCGGGTGCGAATCCTGCCACGGCCCGTCTGCTGAGCACACGCGTAATCCTACGCAGAACAGGCCTGCCACAAGCGCGGTCGACTCCTGCAAAAGCTGCCACGTACCGGACCACAGTCCGGAGTTCACTTACGATGATTACTGGCCGCTAATCAAACACTGAAGTGGAAAACCTGTGGATGAATCTGGAAAATTCCAGATCGAGTCACGGTTGCCATTAAGTGCAGGTTTAGGCCTTAAACCATAACGTACTGACTCTCTTTGAACCTGCAGGCTATCTGCCGGGAGCCGTTTACTTTTTCTTCTGGAATCCTGAAGAATAGGTCCGGAGAGCACCGTGGTTGTTTGGGATGATTCAGCTTCTGCCGCTTGAAACCGTGACTGGTTCAAGCCTGAGAACAGACGAGGTGAAGTCGGGCAGGGTTTTCGAGGAGGATGCACACCTTCTTGCGGCCCTCGATCCGTGCTGTGGAGGGATTTGCAGCCGGAGACTTTTCGTTTGTCGCTGTGTTTGGCCCGACAGGGTGGGGGAAATCTCATCTGCTCCACTGCGCCGAGAGAGTCCTCAGGGATGGCTCGCGCGGGACCGTCTCGTGTCTCTCTGCAAGAGAGTGGCTCGATCGACGGCCTTCACGTTCAGACGCCGATGTACTGATCCTCGACGAAGTGAAAGATGCAGCGCGAACTCTGCGCAATCGAAGCCAGCTGCGGCAGGCTCTAGATTTGAGAGTGCGGCTCCGCCGACCAACCCTGCTCAGCCTCGACAGCAGCCCCAACGGCCAGTACTGCCGAGACCTTCTTTCAGCAAAACGGCTCTGGCGTACGGCTGCGATCGTTGAACCGAGAGTTCGTGAGCGTCATCAGATTGTTGAGAACATGGCCAATGCTCAAGGAATTCAGATCCACTCTGGGATCGTGGGCCTGCTCGCCAGAAAGCACGTTGGCAACGGTCGTTCAATTGGCGGGGCGATCCACAATCTCAAACTCATCAAGGATGACTGGAGCGCAAAGACGGACATTCTTCCCGCCTGCGGGATCCTCGTCTCGCACCTTTCAGATGTCGATGGCTGGGATGTCAGAGACGAGGTCTACGACGCAGTTGACAGTGAGCTGAAAGCGCAGAACTGCTGGTCTCCGATTCAGCTTCAGCGCATCTTCTGCTTTATCGCTCTGTCGCGGATGCAGCTCTGCGAAACCTCTGTCGCCGACTTCCTCCGTGAGTCCCCCGCAGCGGTCTATCGAAGAGCGACCGAAGGCATGCGTCTGCAGAGCGATTCTTCCTCCAGCGATCTCGTCGATTCGTGTCGTACTGCAGCAATTACCAGACTTGCTGCTCGGTAGCCTCCCTTTGGCTCACTTTCTGCTGCGTGATGAGTCTAGAGGATGTAATCCTCTGGATTCCGGCCAAAAAGCATGAGGCCCTTAAGCAAAGCCCCCCTGATCACCCAAGTTTTGAGCGAAGAGCATACGGCTTCGTTCGCCTACTTGTGGATGGAGGATCTGGCGGTTACGGCGATGCCGGTGGCTAGGGATGGCGAGGTCGTCGGGGTCGCCTTGGCCGAGGATGCTAAACGGCCGGATGCAGGCACGGTGGGCGAAATTATGAAGCCGCTCGGAGAGCCGGTCTCCTCTGCAGAGGACATCCGTGAGGCAGCAGCAGAATTCACCCGATCTGGCCGGTCATACGCTCCAGTTGAAAAATCGGGCCGGATCTTCGGAATCGTTACACCCCAGCAGTTGATCGAAGAGCTGAGCAGCTCGTGGGATCCGCTCACCAGCCTTCCGTGGAGCGACCGCCTTCGAGACTGGGGTGCAGACACTCTGGGATCTGGAACTGAAATCACCATCCTCTTCTTCGATCTGGACGATTTCGGCATCTACAACAAGAAGCACGGGCACATTGTTGGTGACCGGGTTCTCAAAGCGTTTGTCGAGAAAATCGAAGAGCATGTCGACCCCGAAACAGATGTGTTCGTCCGGTATGGCGGAGATGAGTTTGTCATCGGCTCGACGCGGACGTTTCAGCAGGCCGAAGACCTGCTCTACAAGCTGCAGGAGCTCGAAGTCAGCCTGCCTGATCTCGACGAGCAGGTCGGGTTTTCGGTTGGAATGAGCGGCGGCAAGAGAACCAAAGAGCGGCTCAGCGTTCACTTTGCAGCGACACTGGACAACCTGATCAATCTGGCGAGCCAGGACTGCCTGAAACGCAAGAAAGCC
>JALGXY010000016.1 GCA_029824495.1 Fimbriimonadia bacterium | reverse complement strand
CTCGGCCAACGCCCGGACAGAAGCGCTGCCAGGCACGACCATCGCTCGAACACTTTCAGCAGCTTTGCGACCATCAACCACTGCAGCCGCCTCCCGCAGGTCCTCGATGCGCGCATTGGTGCAGCTTCCGATAAAGACTGTATTGACCTCAATCTCCTCGATTTGGGTCCCTGGCTTGAGGCCCATGTAACGCTGAGCTCGACGCTCGCTCTCATCACGCGGCTCCGGAATGCTGCCGTCGATGTCGACGGTCATGGCGGGGGTGGTGCCCCACGTGACCTGCGGCACCAGGGTTGAGGCGTCGATTTCAACGGTCTTGTCGAAGACCGCACCCTCATCCGATTTCAGCGACAGGGCGTATTCGGTGAGTCGGTCGAAGTCGGCTCCCGTCGGTGCATAAGGGCGAGCTCCTTCCGCGATATAGTCAAGCGTTGTCTGGTCTGGGGCGACCATCCCGGCTCGAGCCCCCATTTCAATCGACATGTTGCAGACGGTCATTCGACCGCTCATCGGCAGGCTTCTAATCGCCTCGCCGCGATATTCGGCGACATGGCCTGTTGCGCCTGCTGCTCCCAGCTTTCGGATGACAGCAAGAATGAGATCTTTCGCTGAAACACCCTCTCCCAACTGGCCTGAACATTCGATCGCAAGCGTTTTTGGTTTTTTGGGAGCGCGAAGGGTCTGTGTCGACAAGACGTGCTCAACTTCGGTTGTGCCGATCCCAAAGGCGAGAGCGCCGAATGCACCGTGCGTCGAAGTGTGGCTGTCTCCACAGACCAGGGTCAACCCAGGAAGAGTGATTCCCAGCTCGGGGCCGATGATATGGACAATTCCCTGCCTCGGGTCATCGTAGCCGAAGAGCGGAACGCCAAACTCCTCGCAGTTTTTGGCAAGAGCTGCAAGCTGTTGACCACTCAAGCTGGTCCGGTCGATCGGACGGCCATCAGTCGGTACGTTATGGTCGACGGTGGCGAATGTCAGATCAGGTCTGCGGACGGGGCGTCCTGCCTGCCGAAGGCCATCAAAAGCCTGAGGAGATGTCACCTCATGAACGAGATGGCGATCAATGTAAAGAAGGGTTCCGCCGCCAGGGAGATCGGCGACTTTGTGCTGGTTCCAGACTTTATCGAATAGGGTCTTCGGCATCGGCAGGGACTATTCTACATCCCTGCCGGTGCGGAATCAGGGTCAGATCGTTCGCATTTTGGCGTGTGACGCTCGGCGTCGCAGGCCGCGGATCTTTTCGTTGAGGCCGACTCGGTCGATCAAGAGTACGCCGCTCTTCGCAGCCTCTTCCTCAATCGCCGGTGTGGCAGAGGCGTTCGTCACCAGGATGACCTGGGTCACTTTTGAGATTCCCTTGAGTGCGGCAGCCGAAATCATTGTTGACATCGGAAGCTGGCCGTTGATAGAAGCAACTTTGACAGCGAGCCGCTCGCGGCCCTTGACCAAAATCGTGCACTTGTGAATCGAATGCTTGCCCCCAACATCGAGTTTCTTCCAACCCTGAGATCGATACATCGCCTCTACAAAGTTGGTGAATTCTGATTTGGAAGCCAGGTCGATGTCATGAATGGACATCGACAGCTGTTTGCGGTCCCAAGCTGCTTCAAACCTGGGATAGATCGCCTTCGCGGCCAGAATCATCAAGAGCGACGAGGCGAAGAACACAAACGCGTGTGAGTCGAGTGGCAAAAAGTTCATTTGTCCGTTGTTCTCCTAAGCTGAATATCGGGCCTCATTTCTGACTTCTTTACTATGGGAAGTGCTAGGTCGCCACAAAACTGTCCTTCTGGTCCCTCTGCATCTGCCCCTTGCCTGAGGTATATTCTCGCCTGCTCCCGGGGAGTTGCCCGAGTGGCCAAAGGGAACAGACTGTAAATCTGTCGGCGATTGCCTACGTAGGTTCGAATCCTACACTCCCCACCAGCAATTGCCTCCGTAGCTCAGAGGTAGAGCGTTCCCTTGGTAAGGGAGAGGTCACGAGTTCAATTCTCGTCGGAGGCTCCAGTCTTCTTGGTGAAACGAAAAAGCCCTCCTGCTCAACAAGAGCAGGAGGGCTTTTCTGACCTTAGATCAAAGCTCTTTGATCTTGATGTTCTTAAATTCGATCCACGCGCCGTGGTCCTGAAAGGCGATGTGGCCCTTCTTGTTTTGGCCGAAATTGGGCCATTTCACGAACTTTGACTTTTTGTATCGTGTCAGCCAGTCTTCTGATCCCACCACTGTCGACACAGTCTTATGGCCATTCAGCCAGTGCTCGATTTTTGCACCGTCGGCCACCAGCTTGGTTGAGTTCCAAGTTTCAGCGGGCTTGACCGATTCCGGCACGGCGTTTGGATACATGTCGTAGTACGCACCGGTCTTGTTCATCGGACCGACACCGTAGGCAGGGTCGTCAAGAAGCTGGTACTCAGCCCCAGAATGCCACGTTGCCGCCTGGTCCTCCGAAACTCGGTACATCAGACCGCTGTTTCCGCCTTTAGCGATTCGCCACTCGAACTTCAGAACAAAGTTGTCGAACTGATCGACGGTAACGATGTCGCCGCCGCCCGATTCGGGGAACTTGCGCAGCAGACCATTGGACACACGCCAAGCCTTTGGCATCGATTCGCCACGATAGCTGCGCCAACCCTTCGTTGTCTTACCATCAAACAGCAGCTTCCAGCCAGCCTCTTTTTCGGACTTTGAAAGCGTATTGGGGATCGTCGATTCAACAACTTTTTGGCCGGCCTGCTGCTTGCCGGTCGAGAAGCCGAGCCAATTCTGAGGAGATGCCTGGATAGCTGCCGCCAGGGCAGATGCTGCAATGAAACTCATTTTTTTGTCCTGCCGACGCAAGGAATTTATCCTGGTCAGCGATTGCCGAAACTGGATTCTATTGTGCGCAATCTGCCTGGGGGAATGCCACTTCAACAAAGAGGCCCTCGACCTGCGCTGCAGATCGAGGGCCTGTCTTGATGCTCTATTTCGAGCCGCACTTAATAGATGCTGTCTTCGAAGTAATAATCTGCCGCGTTTTCCGGCGTGATCAGATCAACGTCGAGCACCATGTGCTTCGGCATGTATTTGAGAGCGTTGTCTCGGCCTGCCCGCAGGATCGAAGCTGCTTCGTGGATCCCGACAGCAATCATCGAAGGCGGATAGGTGATGTCTGCCGGATAGAGCGGATCACCGTCCATCACTCGCTTGACAATATCCTTCATCCCTGCACCGCCGAGAATCCAGACTCCATCGAGTCGTCCTGCAGCTCGCAGAGCGTTCTCAACGCCCAAGGCCATGTCGTCATCGCTAGCCCAAATTGCGTCGATCTCAGGGTTGCCGACCAAGATGTTCTGCATCACAGCTTCAGATTCTTCTCGGTTCCACTGGCCGCTGTCTTGAGCAACAATTTCGATGCCAGGATACTGTGCAAAAACTTTGGCTGCAGCATCGACTCGCGCGGTGTTGACCGTACTCGGGATGCCCTCAAGAACGACGATTTTGCCGGACCCGCCAAGCTTCTCAACCATGTATTCGGCCGACTTTCGACCAAACGCTGAGTTGTCGCCTTCGATGAAAACATCAGCTGCTGGCTCAGTGAATCCTCGATCAACGTTGACGATCAGGATGCCTGCTTCGTGAAGCTGCTTCGCGATCGGTGTCAGCGGGGCGCTCTCTGTCGCCAAAATGACGAGGGCGTCAACATTTTCACTTCTCAAGTTCTCAAGGTCGGTGATCTGCTCGTCGGGGCCTATTGCGTCCTCGATGATAAATTCGATGTTGGGATAGTTCTTGCTGGCCTCTTCAGCCCACCATTTGACGCCGGCGGTCCAGCCATGATCAGCAGCAGGAATCGAGACCCCCACCACAAACTTCTGGCCTTCATCCGGCACATCCCGGGCCTCTTCAGACCCCGTCTGGCAGCCTGAAGCCAAGCTCAAAACGGCGGCTCCTGCCGCGAGTGTCATCAGTTTCTTCAACATTCTGTTCCTCTTCTACTTGCCGTCTTTGCTGCTTCTCTGCAGCAGGACAGCCACCAAAATCACGGCTCCACGCACCAGCCCTTGCCAGTCCGTATCGATGCGATAGGCAGTCATCATGTTGGAGATCATCGTCAAAAGGACGACCCCAACGACCGTGCCCCAGATTCTACCTTTGCCTCCCTTAAGGCTTGTCCCGCCGATCACAACGGCGGCAATCGCATCCAATTCGTAGTAGAGCCCGACCGAGCCTGTACCGACCGAGTTCATGCGGGCTGCATTCAAAACAGCAGCCAGACCGACCAGACCGCCAAGGAACGTGTAGGCCGCAACGCGAACCATCTGGATATTGATTGCGGAATAACGGGAGGCCCTCTCATTGGCGCCCACCGCAATCACATAACGGCCAAACCGGGTCTTGTTCAGCAGGAAGCTGGCCAAAAAGGCCACACCGATGAACGCGAACGTGCTCCAGAAGAGCAAGAGCGGTCCGCCGCTCTGCATAGTCAATCCTGGCAGGGCCACACCGCCAAATCCGAAATCCTGAAACTCGGTGACCTGAGACCTGATCTCACCGCCGTCACCCAAGACCAGAGCGAGCGATCTGAATCCGGCCAAGCCCGCCAACGTGACAACAAACGGAGCAACACGGCCATAGGCGATCGCAACACCGTTCAGTGCTCCAGCAATTGAGCCAACTCCTACCGAGGCCAGGGCAGCCAAGAAAATCGCCGTGTTCGATGAGGTGTCCAGCGAAGCCTGCTTGTTCAGCGTCAGGACAGCCAGAGCTCCACACAGTGCAACAAGACTGCCGACCGAGAGGTCGATGCCGGCGGTCATTATCACGAGCGTCATACCGATGGCGATGATGCCAACGTAGGCGTTCTGACTGATCAGGTTTCGCAGATTTTCTGGTGCGAGAAAGTTGTCCCGCGTCACGACATTGATAATGAAGAACACGACCAGGGCGACCAGCACCCCGTACTCCTGCATGAACTTGCCAAAGCTCATTTTTCCGCCGTTGCCTGAACTTACCGGGCGGGACTCTGAGGTGTCTTTTGAATTCTGTACTGAGCCACGTCGCCCAAACTTTCCTATGTTCTTCACGCGATTCCAACTCCTGCTGCTAGCTGCATGATCTCTTCTTCTGTGATGTCGTCCCCGCTCAATTCGCCTACGATTCTGCCCTCCCGCATGACGTAGACCCGATGGCAGAGGCCGATGATTTCGGTGAGCTCAGAGCTGATCACGATTGTGGCCAGACCCTGCTCTGAAAACTTGTGGACCAGGTTGTAGATCTCTCGTTTGGCTCCAACATCAACGCCTCTGGTCGGCTCGTCCAGCATCAAGACCTTGGGGTTGAGGTCGAGCCACTTTGCAATGGCCACCTTCTGCTGGTTGCCGCCGCTGAGAAACAGGATGGGAGCCTTCATATCCCCTACACGAATGTCGAGGTCGCTCCTCCACTTCTCCGCTGTTTCGGCCTCAGATCGTTTGTTGATCAAAGGGCTGGAATGACTCGACAGGGTTGTATTCTCGATCGTATCCATGTCGAGAACCAGGCCCGCCCCCTTGCGATCTTCGGA
>JALGXY010000015.1 GCA_029824495.1 Fimbriimonadia bacterium | reverse complement strand
CGCAGCCCGCTCGGCAGACCCGAACTCTGCCGGCAGCCAGTTCTTCCTGATGCATGCTGACTACTCGTCCCTTGATGGACAGTACTCAGCCTACGGTGAAGTGGTCGAAGGAATCGAAGTGGTCGATGCAATCGTTGCCCTCCAGCGCGACGCACGAGACTGCCCACTCGAAGACGCGATCATGGAATCCGTGACGATTGAAGAAGTCGAATAGGCTTCCTGTCATAATCCCGCCCATGTCGGAGCGCCCCAGTTGGGATGTCTATTTCATGCAGATTGCACATCTGGTGAAGACACGTGCAACGTGTCCTCGCCGAAGTGTAGGTGCTGTGCTGGTGCGCGACCGGCAGATTCTCTCGACCGGTTACAACGGAGCCCCTTCCGGCCTTCCGCACTGTCCACACGAGGGTGACAAGACCGACTGGCCCGGCGGCTGTCTGCGTGCAGGTCACTGTATACGAGCTCTCCACGCGGAGCAAAATGCACTGCTCCAGGCAGCAAAACTCGGCGTGGCTTGTGCTGGTTCGGACATCTACGTCACGTGCCAGCCCTGCAGCGGGTGCGCAAAGATGTTAATCAATGGCGGGGTCTCGCGCGTCATATATGAAGGTGACTATCCGGATGAGTTCACATGGGAGCTATTCCGCGATGCCGGAACAGAGGTGTTTCGGTTCACCGAAGGGCGAATTGAGCCCGTGGAGCTGCTTAGTTGACAGCCGTAACTGGAGCATTGGGGACGTTTTTAGATGGGTATGAGGCGCCGCTTGTTGCGGCCGGCCTCTCTCTAGTTGCAACACTGTTTTTAACGCCGTTTGTCAAGAAACTGGCCATTAAGAAAGGGGCGATTGATGACCCGAAGAAGGATGATCGGCGTATCCACAAGGAGCCGATTCCTCGCTGGGGTGGACTCGCCATCTTCGGCGGTATCGTCATTGCCCTGGCTGCAGTTATCCCGTTCGCCTATCCGGTCAATCCGTTTCCGCCCTATCTGATTGGCCTGCTGGTGGTCGCCACGATTCTCGTCGGTCTCGGGGCTCTGGATGACGTCAAACACTTTTCGGCAAAGATCCAGGCTGGCTACATTCTGGCTGGCGGCTTCATCATTCAGCTCTTTTCGCCTGAACTGCAGATGCAGGGCATGTCTCCAATGTTCGGAATTGGAGGTGACACCTGGATTGACTTTGGCTGGCTCGCTTGGCCGATCACCGCGATCTACTACTTCGTGATCACGAAAACGATGGACACGATCGATGGTGTCGATGGACTGGCATCGGGCATCGCTGCGATTTCAAGCGCCGCTTTGGCGATCATTGCGGTGATGGAAGGTCAGCCACGTGTCGCACTCGTCGCTGCCGCCATCGCTGGTTCATGTGTCGGTTTTCTTAAGTTCAATTACAACCCGGCCAAGATATTCATGGCTACTGGCGGGTCGCAGATGCTCGGTTTTACACTGGCAGCGATCAGCATCGTGGGGGCCTTTAAGACGGCCGCAGCGCTCGCCCTGCTGATTCCGATGCTCGTGTTTGCGGTGCCGTTGTTCGATGCCGTGTTTGTCGTGCTGCGACGGCTGAAGAGCGGCGAACCGATTACACAGGGTGACAAGAGGCACGTTCACCATACTCTGCTCTCCTTCGGCCTCAACCAGCGCCAGACCGTCTGGGTGCTCTACATCGTGACGGGAATCACCTGCGGTGTTCTCGTCTGGATGGTCGGTCGCTCGTGATAGGCAGTCTTGCGGCTTAGCGGCCCTCTGCGACGTCAGAATAGCGGGCGATGGACCTGATTCAGGCGATCATTCTGGGCCTTGTTCAAGGGCTGACCGAGTTCCTTCCTATCAGCAGCAGCGGGCACGTTTTTCTGGTGCCGGCTCTGTTCGGGTGGAAGGATGCTGGGTCAGGCTTTACAGCAGTGATTCAGATTGGAACCCTGCTCGCGGTGTTTATCTATTTCTGGAAGGACCTCGTGGCAATGGCCAAGGCCTGGACCAAGAGTCTGACTGATCAAGAGGCGCGCAAGGATCCTAATGCGCGGCTAGGTTGGGGAGTCATACTCGGCACAATTCCAGTGGTCATAGTCGGACTTCTTTTTGAAGATCAGATCGACACAACGTTCAGGAGTCCGTACTTTGTGGCTGGTTCCCTGATTGGACTTGCACTGTTGCTGTGGGCCTCAGAAGCGGCCGCCAAGCAGCTGCGAAATGTTAAAGAAGTTGGCATTAAAGATGCTGTTATCATCGGTCTGTGGCAGTGTCTGGCTCTCATTCCTGGATCGAGCCGAAGCGGCAGCACGATCACCGGCGGACTATTCCTGGGCCTAAAAAGAGAGGCGGCAGCGCGCTACTCATTTCTTCTCTCTGTGCCGGCGGTTGGTGGGTCAGGTCTCTATAAACTCTACAAGGAGCAGGACGTGCTTTTGGCAGATGGATTGATGCCGACTCTCGTGGCGACAGTAGTCGCCTTTGTCAGCGGCTACTGGGCGATCTCTTTCCTCATCAAGTTTCTGCAGACGAGGACAACTATGGTCTTTGTCTGGTACCGGGTGGCTCTGGGGTTGATCGTTCTCGGTCTCGCCTTCAACGGCTTCTTTGAGGAGGCAGCACTATCAGCTTCATGAAGCGGCGCGGCCCGCAGCTCCATCCTACATGTTTGATCGTAGGGCTGGGCAATCCCGGCGGGCGCTATCGGGGAACCAGGCACAACGTTGGTTTTGACGTTATTGACAAGATCGCCCAGGCGCACAAGATCAAGGTCAAGACGACCAAGCATCGTGCATTGGTCGGAATCGGCGAGATCGACGGCTTTGCAGTGGCTTTAGCAAAGCCGATGACGTTTATGAACATCTCGGGGCAGTCTGTGAAGCCTCTGCTGCAGTCTTACGGCCTCAAGCCTGAGCAGCTCCTGGTGATCGCTGATGATCTCGATCTGCCAGTCGGAACGGTAAAGATGAAGCCGAAGGGAAGTTCAGGCGGCCACAACGGCCACAAGTCGATCATTCAGCTTCTCGGAACAGATGAGTACGCTCGGATGAAGATCGGGATCGGCAAGAATGGGCAGACGATAGACCATGTTTTGGGACGGTTCCACCCAGATGAAAAGCCGGATGTTCAGCGCGTGCTTGAACTCTCAGCAGAAGGCGCCGCTGTTTTTGCGGCTTCGGGGCTGCAGGCGGCAATGAACGCTGTCAACTCAGCGGATTGAGACAGCTTCAGTGGAACGCTGGCAATAGCTGTGCTGAGGACGAAGGAGATGAATTGGACCTTCGCAGTCTCCCCAAACCGAAGCATCTCTCTGCATGTAGGTGCAGAAGATTCGTCTGCCATCTTTTGTGAGTGACCAGCGTGGCTCTCCTCTGCCTGTGCGAATGAGGACGAACTGTCCGGAAGGAATGTCGACGTTGTCACGTAGGAGATGGAGGGCTTGGGGGCTCTCCTTGTCGAAGAGCTCACGATCAGCTACAAGGGCATAGCCCCGCAGATTGACCTTCATAGCACCTTGATTCTGAAGAAGCAACAGCTCCTCGTCTCGATCGGCGCTTCTCTGAACTCCAACGATTCGAATCATCCCTCAACTCCTGACCCATATCACCGGACGGAGGGTTTTCCACATTCGATTCAGGATAGTGTGGAAAACTCTATAATGTCTCGGATTCTAGGTGAGAGATGATCTTGTCTAGGTGTCCCGCAGCAGCGGCTTTCTGCCTTTCTGTGAGAGCGGCAGTTATCATTTTCTCAGATTCTATGACGAGTGTCTTGATCTTGCCTAGAATCTTCTGCGATTTTGGAGTTAATGTGAGAAGTTTAGCTCGCTTGTCCAAGGGGCTCGTTGACTGCTTTAGAAGCCCTTTTTGGACGTGAGATTGGACTGACTCGGTCAGTGTTGGAGGCTTGATTCCAAGTCGTGCGGCAATCTCTGCCTGAGTTGCTTCGGAACCCGCAGAATGGACTGTTGTCAGGAGTTGAAACGTGCTCCAACTCACACCAATTTCCTTCAGTTTTGGCTCCATCCAGGCAGCTTGAAGCTCATAAACTGCTGCAATTCTTGGCCCAATCAGGTTTTCCACATCGTTAGGACGCTGAACGGTTCTCGTCGGCTGCATGCCCGAACCACAAGGACTTTTCCACACTGGTCTCAGCAGGCCTGGCAGAAGATTTCCACAGAGGTGGGGAGAGGTGTTGAAAACTCAGTCCAGTTGATGAGAGCCGCTCGATTTTGATGCAGCGATCGCTGCCCTTTATGGAGACAGATTTTCAATTCTTGTCAAGGGTGGTTCTGTCTTCTTGATCGGGTTGATTATTGAACTGAAAAGGACCTTGTTGTCAGGCCCGAATCAGTTAGCTAATCAGGAGGAGTGTGTGACTCTTTCAGCACCCTCGTGCTAATCGGATCACTATCCTCCGTAGGAAGCTCGGCATCCAAAAATCGAGAGCTGCCGGTTCGGTTTTTCGTGCCTCTCAGCTTGGAGGAATGCGAGTGCGAGGTCAGGGAGGCTGCCAGCAGAGGCGAGCTGTGTTCAATCTCACCGATTCAAATCAGGGCACTGGCGAATCGCTTGTGGTTAAAATAAGAGGCACCATGGCCACAGTGAATCAGATCCAGCATCTGTACCGAAGATTCGCCTTCGGAATCACCTCCTATCAGGCACGCGACATCGTAAGAGGCGGCTTGACCAAAGCTGTTGATGATCTTTTTGATCTGCCTTCTGCTGATGACGACATCATTATCAGCCCGTGGCGATTTGTTTCGGTAGGTCGGAATTTCCAGCCAAACGTGAACCACATTGGTCCCTGGTGGGTGTCGCAGATGATCCTGACTCCGAACCCTGTTCGAGAGAAGATCACCCTGTTTTGGCACGACCATTTTGCGGTCGGATCCGCCAAAACTGGGTCAGGATTCATGCTGTGGGAGTACATTCAGACCCTGCGACGGGGAAGTCTTGGAAACTTTGGGGATCTATTGACCAATGTCAGCAAGGATCCTGGAATGCTGCTCTATCTCGACAGTCAGCTCAATATCAAAGGGCGTCCAAACGAGAATTTTGCCCGTGAAGTTATGGAGCTGTTCACCCTCGGAGTCGACAACGGCTATTCAGAAGAGGACATTGTCCAGGCTGCTAAGGCGTTTACAGGCTGGAGGTATCGGGCCACCACCCGATACGAACCTGATGCGACCAAGAGGAAAGCAGAGTGGAAGAAGATGGTTTCGGAGGAAAAGCAGTACTACGTGTTCCAAGACAACAAAGGACTGCACGAGCCGGGCGAAAAGACCGTTCTGGGGCAGAAAGTCTCGACCGGCGACGAAGTCTTGAAAGTGTTGATCGAGCATCCGCAAACAGCGCGGTACATCAGTTCAAAACTGTGGGAGTATTACGCCGGAACCGTTGCCGATGACAAGCTGGTCCAAGAGCTTGCTGACGCCTTTACCAAGGGCAACTACGAGATTACAGCGCTTCTTAAAGCGATCGCAACGCACGATCGATTCTACAAGTCGGACGTAATGTACTCAAGGATCAAGTGCCCGGTTGACTATTGTATCGGCCTGACACGCTCGATC
>JALGXY010000014.1 GCA_029824495.1 Fimbriimonadia bacterium | reverse complement strand
AAGAAACTGCTTCGTCCGATGATGAAGAAGATCGACTACGCCGAACATGGCGGCTCACCTCTGCTCGGCCTCAACGGAATCTGCATCATCTGCCATGGCAGAAGCAGCGCCCGGGCAATTCTTAACGCCATTCGACAGGCCGCCAGATCCGTTGAAGCAGGCCTGCAGGACGAAATAAAGCACTCGATCGAAGAAGAGTTTTCGGAGTCAAACGCATGAGCATCAGAGCCGTATTTACCGGGATAGGCAAAGCTGTCCCTTCTCACATCATGACCAACGACGACTTTTCTAAGATCGTCGATACAAATGATGAATGGATCCAGCAGCGGACCGGAATCAAACAGAGGCGGGTCTGCGGCCAGGATGAAGCAGCCAGCGACCTTGCTTACGAAGCTTCGGTTCTAGCCCTTAAGGATGCTGGTATCGGTGCAGATGAAATCGACCTGATTGTTGTCGGCACGGTAACAGGCGACCACCCTTTCCCTTCGACTTCATGCTTGATCCAAGAAAAGCTTGGCGCAAAGAACGCAGGTGCATTCGATGTGGGAGCAGCCTGCGCAGGCTTTATCTACTCAGTTGACACAGCAGCGGCGATGATCGAATCAGGGCGCTACAAGCGAGTCCTCGTCGTCGGCGTTGATGTGCTCACCAAATTCATGGATTGGAACGACCGTGCCACCTGCGTCCTCTTTGGAGACGGTGCCGGCGCTGTGGTTATGGAAGGCCACGAAGGCAGCGATCACGGCCTGATCAAAACTGTGCTGCTCGCCAATGGCGAAGGAGCCTGCCACATCACCCTCGAAACAGGCGGTTCTCGTTATCCCCAGGATCGGGAGTGGTCCGAAGACAAGAATCCGCACATCTATATGAATGGGCGTGAGGTCTACCGATTTGCCGTCGGCGCGATGGGCGATGCCTGTATGAAGGTGCTTGAACTGGCCGAGATGAACACCAGCGACATCGACCTGTTTGTCCCGCACCAGGCAAACTCAAGAATCATTACGGCTGCAGCCGAGCGGCTTGAGCTGCCCGAAGAGAGAGTCTTTATCAACGTGCAGGATTACGGCAACACCAGCGGCGGATCGATCCCGATCGCTCTGGCTGAAGCGGTCGAACAGGGCCGACTCAAGAAAGGCATGGTCGTTATGACTGTCGGATTTGGCGCAGGCCTCGTCTGGGGCGCAAACCTGATCCGCTGGTAGGTTTCAGACCCCCGCCAGACCGAGAGCATCTGCCTCTTTGGTCATCGCGTCCAGCAGCTCAGCGATCAATTCGTTGAGCTCCACACCGATCAGCTCGGCACCTTTATTGACGTCCTCGCGATTGACCCCAGCAGCGAAGGCTGCGGTCTTCAGCTTCTTGGTCACACTCTTGACCTTCACATCAGCCACAGCTTTCGATGGCCGCACGTAGGTGACCGCCGTGATGAATCCGCTCAGTTCGTCGCAGGCGAACAGATGGCGCTCCATAGTCGTTTCTGGCTCGACGTCAGTCCGTTCGGGCGCATGTGAGGCGATCGCCTTGACAATCTCAGCATCGACCCCCATCTCCGTCAGGAGATTCATGCCCCATTTCGGGTGCTCATCCGGGTGCTGTTCGTAATCAAAGTCATGAAGCAGGCCCGCGATCGACCACTTCTCAACATCTTCGCCCAGCTTCTCCGCATAGTGTTTCATGCAGGCCTCGACTCCCAAACAGTGGCGTCGCAGGCTGTCGCTGGGAGTGTGTTTGCACAGCAGGTCGTAGGCTTCAGATCGAGTCATGCCACCGAGTGTAGCCGCTGGGACCAATTCGGGACATGTGAATCCCCAAGGGCCTATCCGGGCAACTTTTGAGCACTCAACTCGCGTAACCCCCATCGAATCCAGGAGGAATCAAGGTGAAACGAATCGTGCCCGCAATCATCGCCGCAGCGCTGCTCTCAACGCTCGTGGCACTGACCGCCCCCCTGCCGAATGGGGAGATCTCGGCTTCTGAAAAGAGGTCTGTAATCGAGGCGCTGGCAGATGTGTTGACCAACAACTATGTTTTTCCTGAGAAGGCAAAGGCCGCCTCAAAATCGATTCAGACGAGCCTCGATGAAGGCGAGTATGACGACATTGAAGATGGCAGAGAGTTTGCACAGACCGTATCGAAGCAGGTCAACTCGATCATCGATGACGCCCACTTTCGAGTTCGGTTCAGCGACCTGAAACTGCCCAAGCGCCAAGAGCGAAGCGAGCCGACCGAAGAGGAGCGCGAAGCGAGGCGAACCCAGGTCAGAAAGGCGAACGCCATGGTCGAAAAGGTCGAGAGGCTCCCCGGCAATATCGGCTACCTGGAGATGCGAGGATTCGCGCCCGCTGAAGCGGCCAAACGCCCAGTTGCGGCAGCGATGTCATTCCTCAAGGAGACCGACGCCATGATCCTCGATCTTCGCAGAAACGGCGGCGGCGACCCAGCCTGTGTGCAGCTCGTCTGCAGCTACTTCTTCGGTGATGAGCCGGTGCACCTGAACAGCATCTACTTCCGGCCAACCGACGAGACAACCGAATTCTGGACTCTAGAAGAGGTTGAGGGAGAGCGGTATCTCGACAAGCCTGTCTATGTTCTGACTTCACCCCGAACAGGCTCTGCTGCTGAGGAGTGCTCCTACAACCTGAAGCACCTGAAACGCGCCACGATTGTCGGCGAGACAACCTGGGGCGGTGCAAATCCGGGCGGCATGTTCCGGCTGGGCGATCATATCGATGCGTTCATTCCGACTGGTCGTGCGATCAACCCGATCACCGGCACAAACTGGGAGGGAGTCGGCGTCAAGCCGGACGTTGAAATCGATGCCGAAGAGGCTCTGATCGAAGCACAGAAGATGGCTCTTAAAGCCCTGATCGAGGCTGAAGAGAACAAGACTCGCACGGCCTCCCTAAAACGACGGCTGGACGAGCTGAAAAGAGTCTGATCTGAACGTACCGGCCCCAGAGTCGTCTCACCAGATATGAACGTCGTTCTCCTTGCCCTGCTTTTGGGCCAGCAGAACCCACGGCTTCGTGGGCTCGAGGTCACACGTGATATCGCATACGCGAACACCGGCAACGACTCCCACACGCTCGATCTCTACCGAAAAGAGGGGGATGACGATATCTCACCGCTCATCATCTTTATCCATGGCGGCGGGTGGCGCAATGGAAGTAAGCAGCCGCCCAGAGAGCCTCTGCTGCAGTTGGCTCGTGAGGGCTACTCCTGTGCATCGATCGAATATCGACTAACGAACGAGGCGAAGTGGCCTGCCCAGCTCCATGACTGCAAAGCCACGGTGCGGTTTCTTCGTGCCAACGCAGAGAAGTTCGGCTTCGACCCTAACAAGATTGGCGTCTGGGGCACCTCTGCTGGCGGCCATCTCGCAGCAATGCTCGGCCTGACAGGCACCCGCAAAGATCTAGAAGGAGATCTTGGCAACGCAGAGTTTTCAAGTGCCGTGCAGGCAGTTGTCAACTGCTACGGTCCAGCCGATCTGCAGAAGCAGGTTCTTGACAGAATCCTGAAGGATGACCGCCGATTCAAAGGCAATGACCCCGAACGTGCTCTGTTCGAAGACATCCAGTCTCCGTTTGATGTGCTGCGGAACGCCAGCCCAATCTACTTTGTCGCCCCAGATCAGCCGCCGTTCTTGATGATCCACGGTGATCAGGACCCCCTGGTTCCGCTCGATCAGTCCGAGATGCTCTTGAAGAGACTGAAAGCTGCAGGCAATGAGGCGTCCCTAATCGTTCAGAAAGGGGCCGGTCACACTCTGCGGCCTGAGCACCATCCCGATCTAAAGGAATTCTTCAAGAAGCACCTGGGCGGGCCGAAACAACTTGGCCGAGTGCTGCCCCATGGTCTTTCTCGTTTGAGGCACTGAGCGAGGAACCGTAGACACCTTCCTCGACACCCGATATGATCTGAGCCGGGGCTGACCGAAGCCAGCACCCAGCTCTGTTTACTCTCTCCCTTTATGCAAGAGCAAACTCTCGCAGAGCCTGCGGGAGGGACGAGTCGAAACCGACAAAGTCCATCATTCCCGCGTCGTTCGGGTCGGCGATGCTGAACCGGTTGCCCGCCATGGCCACCACAGCCAGCTTCGCGTCGATTCCCGAACTCTTTCGGTACTCGATCAGCGCCTCGGAAGGATGCTGATTTCCGTACCAGGTCTCGCTGTCGGTCAGGACGACGAACAGATCGATCTTTAGCGACTGGGCTGCAGCATGCTTCATAGGAAGCGCGCAGTCCGTTGCACCAAACGTCAACCGGCTCGTTTCGGCCATCGCTCTCTCCAGCGACATCCGACCTGACAGGGCAAGAGGCTTGAACCGGCCTGCAAACGCCATTGGCGTCACCTTAGGTTCAACCGCCAGAGTGACCAACGACAAGGCTGCCGCTCCTTCGGCTGCCGTCATCGGCGTTCCGGCCACAGTCTCCCAACCCATCGAGCCGGAGACATCGACGGCGAGCATGATCCGCTTTCCTGTCGGCTCTACCGAAGCGAAGGCTTCGTAGAATGCCTCTTCAAGGGCATAGACCACACTCTGTACCGGCGACCAGGTTCCGCTTCCTTTCAGCGCCACTCCCGAGCTGTAGGTTCGCAGAGCCATCAGGATCTGCAGCGGGTGGATCCGCACCTTTCGGAGTCGCTCCACATCCCTGAGACGCTCAACGATCTCGTGGCTCACTTTCGAGGATCTCGTCAGCAGCCCAACCCGCGACATCGTCGCCAGGTTTCGGATCATCGCCGTCATCGGCATATCCTGGAACAGCGCTTCCCAGATCTCCGGTTCGTTCAACATCTGAGTCGGGATCGCTTCTCGAGGCAGACGATGCTCGACAATGAGCTTCGCCGCCTCAGCGGTACCCTCGATCTTCTTCAGCTTTTCGAACGCATCGATCTGCGGTCCTGCCTGCTCAGCTTCACCCTGCGTGATCCACCGGAACACTCCGTCGTGCTCGTCAGTGGGCGCTTTCGGGTGAGCCAGCCTCAGCAGGTCACGTTGCGACCAGTTGTCTCGCCTCTGGTACTTCAAGGCCTGGTAGCCGATCTGTGCCGGAGACTTCTCGGAGTACCAGCCTCCGACAGCTCGGCGCATCGACCTTCCCCAACCTCGAAGGGCATCTGCTTCCGAAGCGAACTTGAGAAGATGTGCTCCCGTTCGGGCGACCTGCGGCAGAGCAGCAAATGCGGCCTGCTTTGCCGGTTCGCTTCCGAACGCTGTCACCAGTGCGAGGACAAAGATCGCGGCATCGTTCTTGGCTGCCCGGCCAGACTCGCTGATCTCGCAGACCCGCCGAACAACCCTCTCTCCGTCGCTCTTGATCAGCTTGATCGTGTTCTGAGCCTCGCCAACCGTCAGGTTCCGTTCGTTGACATAAAACGTTCCCCCCTCGGTTCCGAGGATGAGCAGCCGGTCGAGCCGACCCCACTGGTCGAGCTTCCAGGCATAGCCGCCAGCACTGTTGCGCACCTGTTTGGTGCCCGTCAGTCTCCTTGTCTGAGCTTGATTCGGCCCAATCTGGGCAAGTGTCGTGGCCTCAGCATCCCGGCGCTTCTCCAGATTGGAAACCGAGTTTCCGGCTGAATTGGGCGGTCAATTGGTGGCGGTCGGAAAAGGTGCCGCCCTCCGCACAAGGCGGAAGACCCCAAACACTGGGAACTCATTTTTTCCGGGCGTGAACCGGCAGCACCTGATTGTGGTTGTGATGAGAGATAACCAACCGTCTGCGTCCCGCCCAAATCAGCAGGGCACACTGAGGCATATGTTCAGGCCGAATAGACCTGGGATGTGGTCAATGGGAGTGCTTTAGAAGCTTCCCGCGCGTTGTGGTCGAGGCCAGAGCGCGGGACTTGGAGAAGTCATGCGCTCAAGCAAGTGATGTGTGAACGCGACTGCCGATGCAGCCGCTGTTGTCATTCGCTTTCATGAGCTTGTATCCACCTGGTCAAGTTGTGAACGAGGTCCCTTATTGGGCACGTTAGTTGAACGATAAACCTCGATCTTCGGCCCAGATGGAGAGCGCATTATCCCGCAGCCCGCTCGTTGCGTCTGGGACCCTTCTGCCAAAATCTGCCGATTTGAGATTCGAGGGTAGAGAGCTTTAGCTCTCACCCTCTGGCAAGAAAACTGGATTGGGACCAGACCACTAATCTGCCGATACTGGTAGATTCAGAGCATGCTGGCCAGCCTCGCTGCTGCTCTGACCCTCGTGCCGTCGCCCGTGGTCATCGTCTCGTGGGATGGTGCGCCCCAATGGGTGATCTCCCGGATGGTCGAAGAGGGCAAGCTCCCCCACGTCCAAGCGCTGATCGACGATGGATTTATGGCCGAAGGCCTCCAGCCGGCTCTGCCGAGCAAGACCGCCGTGACCCACGCTGCAATCTTCACTGGCGCTTGGGGCACGCACAGCGGAATCACAGGCAACAGCGTCCCTATGCTGCCCCGCAGTGAACACACGATCCTGGAATCGCGCAGCGGCTTCTCATCCGAGAGCCTGATGGCCGAGCCGATCTACATCACAGCAGCCAAAGCGGGCAAGAAGACGGTCGTCCTCTCGGCAACGCAGGCTCATCCTTCCGGGCCTCACGTTGCGAACCTAGAGAAGGCTGGCGTTCCGGATGACCAGTACATCCAGTGGTCCGGTTTCGAATCGACCATCTCACCGCCGATGGTCTGGACCGAAGACGATTTTGTCAACGGCAAGATGACCACCAAGATCGGCGATACAAACTTCACGTTCATCCAGAACGGCGAGACAATCCACATCAGATCGGGCAGCCAGATCAGTCTGGTCCGCCGGATCAACCCGATGGGTTCGGTCGACTACTGGTCGCAGCCGTACCCAGTCCGCAGCGATGGCCTCTACGCAAATGCCTACTTTCGGCTGTTCAATATCGGCGATGAATGGCGGCTCTATTCCCGC
>JALGXY010000013.1 GCA_029824495.1 Fimbriimonadia bacterium | reverse complement strand
CCCGTCTGCATCCGTGCCCTCCACCCCCATCCACATCGAACTCTCCCCATTGGAGAGTTCTTTGGCGGACCCTCCCCTCCTCCCTTTCGCTTCGCAAAAAGGAGGAGGGGGAACACGATTCCTGAACTACGGCACAAAGAAGAACTGGCGAGGGCACGAGTCGCCGACGAATTCAATGCCTTCTTCTTCCAGCTTCTGAATCTGCTCAGCCGCAAATCGAGGGTCGCGCTTCCCTACTGCCAGGGTGCCGTCGGCCTTGAGAACACGCCACCAGGGCACACCATCAGGGCAGGAGGCCATCCATTTGCCAACAAGCAGGCCGCTGACCGGCGAATTCATCGCCATACCAACGGAACCGTACGATGCGACACAGCCACGCGGAATGCTGCTGACGATGCCCCAGAGCTGGTCTAATCGGTCTGAAGCCACTCGACCCTCTCGACACTCATCTGCTCGATCATCTCCTCTGTTGTGGCGAGAGATTCTATGTTCAGTTTCAGCAATGGCACGCGGCTCCCTACCTCGATCCGCCATCCCGACAGACCGAGTGATTCAGCGCCGCCTTCGCACGCCATTCTCCAGACAGATTCCGGGCTGATCGGCTCTTTGCGAGCGTAAGAGGCCTCGAGAGCTGCCAGCATCTCAGAAAACATGTTGATCGGTCCGCTGCTCGCAGCCGAATCGAGACCGAGGCCGATGGGAACACCTGCCTCCAAGAGCTGACGGGTCGGAGCCGGGCGGCAGGACAGTTCGTCGTTGCTGCGCGGACAGTGAGCGATCGAAACACCTTGGGCCGCAATCAGGTCGATGTCGGCTTCGTCTGCCTCGCAGACATGCACCAACTGCCGACCAGGCCTCAGAAAACCGACTTCGTTTAGATACTGAATTGGCGACATTCCACCGACACCGAGCTCAAAACCGAACTTCTCGTGAATATCCGATATCGGCCCTGTGCCGCGGTGGAAAAGCTCCTGCTCTGCCGGTGATTCAGATGCGTGAATGCTGAGCAGATCTCGGCCAGAAGCGAACGATTCCAGCGTTGTTCGATCCACAGTATAGGGAGCGTGTGGTGTCAGATGTGCATCCTGCTCTTGAGCTTTCTCTCGAATCGCATCGAGCTTCGGCCCAGGATCGGCGGATTCGATCAGAGTGATCACCTCTTGGAATATGACGCCGTTCAGCCCTGTGGCAGCCATCGCCTCGCGTGCGCCCAGCCGATCTGAATGCTCGGCGATCCAGGCAATACCGGCAGCTCTGTTTTCTTGGGCGGCGATCAAGCAGTCTGCTCGAACCTGCTGTGCGAGCTGTTCGGTCTTGGCGGCGCCGATCTCAAGAATCCAGTGGTGAAACTCAGACTCTGACAACTGCCCTTGGAGGCCGCGATATTCTAGGTGAGAGTGGGCATTGACGAACGCAGGTGAGATGATCCACGGTTCAGGCATCCCCGTATGCGGGCGGATCTCCTGAATGATCCCATCTTCGACCACCAGCTCGTCACCGAGCTGGAGTTCCCCGTCAATCACCACCCCGTATGGGCGGATGATCACAATCGTGTTTGCCAGGATTTCTGGTAACTGTCGTAGTCTACGCTCTTCGCGTGGAGATCGCCATACAGAATGTTGTAACGGAACCCTTTGACCTTCTCTCGATGCTCTTCAGCCGACTCGTCTCCGGTCAACGGAGCTTTTGAGCCATCCCAATGGCCTGCTCCTACAAACATCACGTTGATATCTGATGGTCGTTGAAGCTGCGATTGGCGTTGGTTCCGAAAGGCGAGTTCTGTTCGGTAGAAGTAGCTGATGCCGTAGACATCGAACATTGTCGGAGACGTATTGAACTCCAGGTGCGGGTGCGAGTCGAGAACGAGGGTGCCGATGTCGAGCGGGGATCGAAAAATCTTCTGTGACTTCGCGTAAGTCTGCAGCAGGTCATTCATGAGCGGCATCGTCGGGATCCGGGCCTGGAATGCAGGGTACGGGCTCCAGATTTCTGGGCGGTGCTTGTCCGCTGCATCGACGGCGTATGGGAAAAGGTCGTCGTAGTCGGCCATGTAAATCCCCATGGCAGTTCCGATCTGCCTGACATTGCTGATGCATGCAGCCTTTTTGGCAGTCTGCTTGGCACGAGCAAAGACCGGGAAGAGGATCGCTGCAAGGATAGCGATGATTGCGATTACGACCAGCACTTCGATCAGAGTAAAGCCCGCTTTGCGCCAAGTGGTCATGCTGTTGGATACGGCTTTGAGCTGCGGATTGATTCCCCAACGAGGACCCAGCCAAATGCGGCTGAGCGCGGAACGAACGGAGGGTCCCATTCGTTCTGTCTTTTAGACCTGAGGCGATCCATGGATTCGGATGGCACAAGGGTATTGTGAGCAGCTTGAGGATGGCGGGCAAACGACCAAAATGGAAAAAGGTAGTCGGCTGGGTGACATGGAGTGTCTTCACCCTGGTCTGCGGCCTCGCCGGCACTCTCATGGGCTGGGCGGGACAGAGCACTGTCCTGATGGATGTGATCCGCGACACAGTTCCGATTCTCCCCTCACAGCCGAAAGCGATCACCAGCGATGAGATGACTCTGCTGGTTTTGGGATGCGACGTCAATTACGACCTGGACGGCACCCCGATCAAAGGCAGCTACGGGCGAAGCGACTCGATTCTGGTTGCCCGACTCGACTTTAAGAACAAGCAGGTGACGGGGGTCTCGATTCCTCGCGACACGCTTGTGAGCACCAGCCGCTACGGCACACAGAAGATCAACGCCTTCCACGTTATCGGAGGGGCCAGCCTGACTGAAAGCGTGGTTGAAAGCCTGCTCGATGTTGAGATCGACCGCACGATTGTTTTGAATTTCTTTGCGTTTGAGGAGATGGTTGACATGCTCGGCGGAGTTGAAGTCAACGTGCCAAAGAGAATGCAGTACGTTGACAATGCTGCCAATCTGCATATCGATCTAGAGCCTGGCAGACAGACCTTAAAGGGCGACGACGCGCTCGACTTCATGCGATACCGGCTCGACAGCGATTTCAAACGTCAGGAGCGGCAGAAATCTCTGATGTTGGCTCTGAAAGGACGGATGCTTGAGAAGTGGCAGTTGATCCCGCAGGCGACCGACAAGACGCTCGAGATCATGGACCACGCATTCACGCCGAAGGAGCTGGCTGAGCTGCTTGCCTTCAGCCGAAAGGTAGATTCGGGCAAAATCAACCTGGGAATGGTGCCTGTCGTCGAAAAAGAAAATTTCGCCCTTTACATCGACACGTCTAAACTTGAGGAAGTGTTGAGGGAACATGGCCTTCGGGCCTCAGCCGATCTCTCTGGAGATCGCGCAGCATGAGATACGATCCGGATGCGCCTGAAGGGTCCAAACCGAGGGGCTCTCAGTACATCTCCAAGAAGGACGTCATTCGAGTGGGCGTCGTCCTCGTGGTCCTTGGCATCTTCCTGGCTCCGGTCTACAAGAAGCTGAAAAAGGACGGCCAGCGAAAGATCTGCACGTCGAACTTCAAGGCGATTTCCGGCGCCCTGTTCGTCTATGCGGCGAATCACGATGACCGGCTGCCGCCGAACTTTCTTCCAGACGCAACCGGCTCTCCGCTTATGGAGAACGGAGTGCCCTTTACTTGGGCTTCTAGCATCGATGGGCTGATGTCCAGCCGCGCAGCGATGGGCTGTGCGTTGGCAACGCCTGAAGAGCATTGCACGATCGTATCGACATTGCCTGGCGGCAAGCGCCAGCTGGCTTACGGCATGTATGCCGGTCTGGGCGGCAAACCGATTTCGCACTTGAAGGCTCTGGACAATACGGTTCTTTTGGCCGCTACCTCCAACCATGGCGCAGGCAATTCCTACAATCCGGTTCACATTGGTCTCGGCACGGGAGGAGTTCTTGAGAATGACGGGTTCTTGATCGGCTGGGACAATTCCCCGTGGGGCAATTCAGCTCCTGATGATTCGGCACGATATGTCACACGACTGGCGGTCCGAAACGCTTCTGGCGGTGATTTTGTGACCAATGCTCAGACTCGGCACTCCATCGGATTGGCAGTGATCTTGGCTTCTGGCGGTATGACTCACGTTTCACCTGAGGCGGCCAGAATTGCCTGGTCTGGAGACCGGATTACAGGCAACTGGCAGCTCGACTAGCTACAGCTTGATTCCTGAGTTTTGTGGTGCGGACGTCAACGTCTGCATCTCGGCCCTCCACCCCCTGACCCCCTCCTCCCTTTCGCTTCACAAAAAGGAGGAAGGGGAACTGTTTCCTCTCCCCAAGCCTGGGGAGAGGGGGCTCAACAATTCAGCTTTAGACCACATCATCGCCGCTTGCGACGATGATCCTCCCCCTCTTTTGTTTCTCTCCCCAGGGTCTGGGCTCCCCTTCCCCTGATTCATAGGGGGGAAGGGGGATGGGGGTCGATGCTGTGATCTGAGTTTTATGAGAGAACCCCCCACCCTAACCCTCCCCCCTGCAAGCAAGGGGGAGGGATTAAATTCAAACTCTGTGGTGCGGACGTCAAGGTCTGCATCCAGAACCTCCACCCCCTAACCCCCTCCTCCTCCGGAGCAAGAGGAGGGGGAATCTGATAGTCCCCTTCCTCCTTCGCAGGGAGGAGGGGGAAATAGAGAGAGCCCGGCTGATCGGTGATCATCCGGGCTCTTATCTCGAAGCCAGCAGGCGATTAGTCTGTGTACTTCTTGAAGTTCTCGTCGAACATCGCCTTCAGCTCTGCAGCCTTCGCGTCGTAAGCGTCCTTGTCAGCCCAGGTTGATCTCGGGTTGAGAACCTCGCTCGGAACGCCTTCGCACGTCGAAGGGATGTGCAGGCCGAACTTGTCTTCGGGAGTGAAGTCTGCCTCGTCGAAGCCGCCATCCAGGATCGCCTTGATCATGGAACGGGTCCAGGAGAGCTTGACTCTGCTTCCGACGCCGACACCGCCGCCAGACCAGCCGGTGTTGACAAGCCAGACCTTGCTGCCATGCTTTGCAATCTTCTCGCGAAGGAGCTCAGCATAGACCTTGGGCCTCAGCGCCATGAATGGTGATCCAAAGCAGGTGCTGAACGTCGCCTGTGGTTCTGAGACGCCAGCTTCTGTTCCGGCAACTTTGGCGGTGTAGCCGTTCAGGAAGTGGAACATCGCCTCTTCTGGGCTCAGTCTCGAGACCGGTGGAAGCACGCCAAATGCGTCACAAGTGAGGAAGATGATGTTCTCGGGGTGGCCGCCCATGCTCGGCTCAACCGCACCAGGAATGTAGTCGATCGGATAGGCACACCGCGTGTTTTCGGTCAGCCTGCCATCGTCATAGTTCGGAACACGGTTGCTGTCGAGAATGACGTTTTCGAGAACGCTGCCAAATCGGATGGCGCTCCAGATCTGAGGTTCGCCCTCTTCGCTTAGGTTGATGCACTTTGCGTAGCATCCGCCTTCGATATTGAACACGCCCTTGCTGTCCCAGCCATGCTCATCGTCGCCGATCAGCATTCGGTCCGGGTCTGCAATGTTGGCTGAGCAGTGCATGCTCATGATCTTCTTCAGAGGCAGGATGCAGTTCATGATCGTGAAGACCGACTTCTTCATCTCACCGGCATAGCTGGTGCCCATGATGATCACAGTCTTCTCTGCAAAGTTGAGCGAAATGACAGCGTCACGCCGATCCCCGTTTTCGACTCGTGGATAGCTCTCTCGACTGAGGTCTACGACCATCCAGTCTGGTTTGAATTCATGGAGCTCGTCTTCAGTCGGGCGAATCAGAAGCTGGCGAATGAACAGAGCGTGGTAGGCATTCTCAACAACAAACCGAACGGCAATTCTGTGCTCTGGATCTGCACCTGCAAAGGTGTCAACGATGTAGACCGACTTGTCGGGTAAAGAGCGGTTGGCTCGCTTGACGAGTTCGTCGAACTCATCTTTCTCCATCGAAGCGTTGCCGTCCCACCAGATATGGTCGTTGATCGACTTATCGCGGACGATGCGCTTGTCTTTGGGGGTTCGGCCAGAATACTTGCCTGTATAGGCAACGAGGGCGCCGTTGGCAGCCATGCGGCCCTCACCGTTTCGGTGGGCGTGCTCGATCAGTTCTGCGACCGAGAGGTTGGTGTGAACACTGCCAGCAAGATCCACGTGGATGCGGCTTTTCTCAGCGAAGTTCATAGGTTGGATCTCCGTCGATCCTACAAGAAAGTGTACCGCTGCCCGTCTGAGGCTCCTAGTCGTATTTGGGTCTGATCAGGGCGCATAATAGCAGGAAGTCTATGTCAGGTCTTGATCGCACACCTTTATCGGAATCTGAGCTGAATTCGTGGCTGGCCAATCATCCTGGCTGGAGGTACGAAGGCGGTCAGATCTGGCGGGAATTTGCCTTTGGCGGCTATCCCGAATCCGTGGCATTTGCCATGGGTGTGGCGGCTGTCGCTCAGCGGCTGGATCATCACCCTGATCTCCTGTTGACTTATGGCAATGTGCGGGTGGCGGTCTCGACTCATGATGCCGATGGGATCACAGGCCTCGACTTTGCATTGGCCGCGGAGGCGGACCGCTTAGGAGGCTGCAGATGAGCAGTGTCTTTGGAGAAGCGTTCCGGATTTCTACATTCGGCGAATCGCACGGAGCCGGCGTTGGCGTCGTGATTGACGGCTGCCCTTCCCTGCTCGAAATCTCAGTCGATGAGATTCAAGCTGAGCTTGACCGGCGACGGCCTGGACAGTCGAAAATCACCACCCAGCGCAAGGAGGAGGACAAGGTTCAGATCTTGTCTGGTGTACAGGATGGCGTGACACTGGGAACGCCCATCGCGCTGCTGGTCATGAACAAGGATCAGCGCAGCCGCGACTACGATGAGATGCAGGCCAAGCATCGTCCATCCCACGCAGACTTCACTTATCATGAGAAGTACGGAATCAAGGCCTCTTCTGGAGGTGGCCGAGCCTCGGCAAGAGAGACAATCGGCCGAGTTGCAGCAGGAGCCGTTGCTCAGAAGCTGCTGAAGCATCTATGGGGAGTCGAAGTCACGTCTTGGGTTCAGCAGGTCAAAGAGATCGATGCTGCAGTTGCGGGCACGCCGACACGAGAGCAGGTTGAGGCTAACATCGTGCGCTGTCCTGACCAGGACGCTGCCGAACAGATGATCGCTCTGATCGAATCGACCCGCAAAGAGGGCGATTCTCTTGGCGGAATAATCTCTTGCCACGCCACCGGTGTTCCGGCTGGCTGGGGAGAGCCGGTTTTTGACAAGCTTGAGGCTGAGCTGGCTAAAGCGATGCTGAGCCTGCCGGCCTGCAAAGGCTTCGAATCGGGATCAGGATTTGCCGGTACACAGATGACCGGCCGCGAGCACAACGATCCATTTAGAGGAGACGGCACCGAAGTCTGGACGACGCAGAACAACAGCGGAGGGATCCAGGGCGGGATTTCGAATGGGATGCCGATCACATTCCGGTGCGCATTCAAGCCAACGGCCACGATCCTTCATGAGCAGGATACGGTCGATGTTGACAAGCAGAACACGACATTGGCTGGAAAGGGACGCCATGATCCGTGTGTGCTTCCCCGAGCGGTGCCGATGGTCGATGCGATGGCGGCTTTGGTCCTGGTCGATCATGCCCTGCGCAGTCAGCGGCGCTCCAATTAGCCCCACATTTCACAGGCAGAGGATGCACTTTGGATAAACTCACCGAGATGGCTTCAGCTCCCGTAGAGCCCGAGCAGAAAACCGAACCGATCGTCACCGTTGAGAACCTCGATTTCTTCTACGGTA
>JALGXY010000012.1 GCA_029824495.1 Fimbriimonadia bacterium | reverse complement strand
CCATGAGCTGCATGAGAAGATCGAAGGCGACATTCAGGCCCTCGAAAACCGTGTCTTCTTCAATCGCCTCGACCTCTACCGCCCACTTCTCCACCCTGATTCAGGCTGCGCTGTCGACCTGCTCGGCGACAACGGCCTGCTGATCCTCGATGAACCGACCGAACTGGATGCACACGCTTCGAGGAGCATCGAAGAGCTGGGCGCAGCTCTGAAAGCCAGAGAGAGCCGAGGCGAAATCCTCTCTTCAGAATCGCACGATTTCATGCAGCCGCCAGACCGGTTTGGGCATCAGCCTCAGACCCTGGCGTTTACGCTTCTCGATGGCGAACCTTTGTGGCTGCACACGAGCACGATCATCGAGGCGAACGCGCGAGCACTCCATTCCTATCAGGGCCAGCCTCAAGTTATCGCTGAGTCGCTGACCAAGTGGGTCGACCGAGATATGTCGGTGGTGGTCGCCACAGACCAGCCGAGCCGAGCCAAGGCGATGCTGGCCCAGGTCGAGCTTTTTCCCGACTTTGATGAGAAGCCAGAACCAGAGCCGGGGCTGCATATGGCGCATGGCAACCTTGCTGGCGGATTCCTGCTAGAAGATCAGAAGATTGCGCTGATCACCGACCATGAGCTGTTCGGCGTGATGCGCCTCAAGCTCCCGCAGAGAAAATTCAACCAAGGTACGCCGATCTCCAGCGTTCTCGATCTTAAGCCCGGCGATTTTGTTGTCCATATCAACTTCGGCATCGGCGTCTATCGGGGCCTGGTCAAACGAGATACAGATGGAATCGAGAAGGAGTACCTCCACCTCGAATACAAGAAGCCAGACCAGCTCTATGTTCCTGCCGATCAGCTCGACCGGATCCAGAAGCACCTCTCGCCCGAAGATGCCCCACCTAAGCTGCATCGGCTGGCTGGCGGCGAGTGGTCAAAAACAGTCTCAAAAGCGAGAGAAGACGCCAGAGAGTTTGCCAAGCAGCTCATCAATCTCTACGCCCAACGTCGCGACTCCAAGCGGCCAACATTCGGTCAGGATTCGCCTTGGCAGGCTGAGATGGAAGCCACTTTCCCCTGGATCGAAACGCCGAGTCAAGAGACTGCGATCGACGACGTTAAATCCGATATGGAGACCGACTTCCCGATGGACCGATTGGTCTGCGGAGATGTCGGATTTGGAAAGACAGAAGTCGCCATCCGAGCAGCATTCAAAGCCGCTCAAGCAGGACGGCAGGTTGCCGTGCTCTGCCCGACGACAATCCTGAGTGAGCAGCACTTCCGATCCTTTTCAGAGAGGCTCGCAGCCTTCCCGACAAAGCTCGGCCTTTTGAATAGATTCGTTAAGCCTAAAGAGCGCAAACGTGTACTTAGAGGCTTAGAGGACGGCTCGATCGATATGGTGATCGGCACGCATGCTCTGCTCTCCAAAGACCTTAAATTCAAAGAGCTGGGACTGCTGATTATCGACGAAGAGCAGAAGTTTGGTGTCAAGCACAAGGAGTCCTTGAAGAGCCTTCGACTCAGCGTCGATGTCCTCAGCCTCTCGGCAACTCCGATCCCGCGAACTCTCAGCATGGCGATGATGAACATTCGCCAGATGTCGGTCATCACCGATCCCCCGCCAGGGCGTCTGCCTGTCCGCACGTTCGTCAAGCCATACGGCCGCGAGGTGGTGGCAGAGGCGATCCATCGGGAGCTTGCTCGTGGCGGCCAGATCTACTACGTTGCGCCCAAGATTGTCGGTATCCATCAGATCGCAGATGACCTGCAGAAAATGCTGCCGACGGCAAAGATCGCAATCGGGCACGGGCAGATGGCTGAAGGGGAACTGGAGCCGGTCATGATCGGCTTTATTCGAGGCGAGATCGACATTCTGGTCAGCACGACGATTGTTGAGAACGGCCTCGATATCTCGAACGCTAACACGCTGATCGTCCAGGATTCCGACCGGTTCGGCTTGAGCCAGCTCTACCAGCTTCGAGGACGAGTCGGCCGCAGCGACCGCCAAGCCTATGCTCTGTTCCTCTACAATGATCCCAAGACTCTGACCGACACGGCCAGAAACCGGCTGACTGCTCTTTCTGAGTTCTCCCAGCTCGGCAGCGGCTATTCGGTTGCGGTTCGTGACCTGCAGATTCGAGGAGCCGGCGACCTGCTCGGCAAAAAGCAGTCTGGTCAGATGACCGCTGTCGGCTACGAGCTCTACTCACAGCTAATCGAGGCAGAAGCCGACTTCCTTCGAGCAATGGCAGACGGCTCACCCGACCCTGTGCTGGCCGATCCGCTTGCGGGGCTCGATCCGCTGCCGTCGGTCGACCTGCCGGTCAACGCCTTCCTTCCCGAATCGTATATCCGAGAACAGGGCCAGCGGCTCTTCTATTACAAGAAACTAATGTCGTGCCGCGATATGCAGGCGATCTACGACACCTCTGCCGAACTGACCGATCGCTATGGCATTCAGCCTGAAGAAGCAGCAAAAGCGGTCTCGATCATCGCCCTGAGGGTCAAGGCACAGAAGCTTAAATTGAAGCAGATACAGGAGCGCCACGGCAATCTCGCGATCTCGTTCCACGACCCAGAACAGCTCCTCCCTCGAGTTCAAGCCATCCTTCAGCGTGCGCGTGCCGGAGTGCATGTCTCACGCGGTGATGTGATCTGGCCTGTCGGCCGCGATCCGATCGATTCCTGCGAGACTTTCCTGGAGATTTATGAGCAGGCAATGGTCGAAGTTGAAGAGGATCGTCGCACCCTCGGATTGAACTAGAAGAAAATTCTTGCTCCGCTCCGCGTCGCTGCTGCGTCAGTAAAAGCAGGAGCGATGAGCGACCAGCCGAATGCAGAACCGATCCCTGTCGGACATGTACTCGCAATGATGATCGATCAGGTGTCTGACCTGGGGTGGCAGAGAATGGGCCTCCGTGCAGACATGATGACCGGCAAGATTGAGAAGGATCTCGATCAGGCAAAGCTGGCTATTGACGCCTGTTCACAGCTCGCCGATCTCCTCATACCGCACCTCGATGATGAGGACAAGCGGCAGATGCAGAATCTCGTCAGAGATCTGCGTGTCAACTACGTTGAAAAGTCTCAAGGATGAAGCAATGATCACCGCACCTTCTTCGGTAACCAAAGAATTCGCGACCTCGTCTGCGGGCAGAGTTGAGCAGGAGCTGTTCGGAGCCCTCAGCGTTTTGGAGGACATCTTGGAGAACTCGGTGAAGTACGGACCGAGCAGTGATCTGCAGTCCCGCTACCGAAGTGTACGCAGCTGGTTTATGACCCACTACCGACAGGTGAATACATCTTTGAACACTGGGAATTTCAAGGGTGGGTCGATCGCAACCTGGAGCCTTGAGGCCGGGTCAGCACACAGCCTTTACCGCCTTTTGACGTCATGCAGTCTCAACGACTCAGATTTTCACTCGCAGGATTGGCGGAGAATCTTGGCCCGCTGCAGGGCAGATGCTGCCGCTAAGGCAGAGGTCCGTTGAGTTCAGATTTGACACCGCTCAGGCTCGGATCGCAAAGCAAAGCCCTCGATATCTGGAACGGGTTCTTTCCGAATCTGTTCGCCCTCACGCCCCGTATTCTCGAACAGCAGATTCTCGACTCCCGTCTGACTCTTCAAGATCTCAGCGGCTGTCGGGAGTCTGCTTTCATTGCTGCCAAGCGCTCTCCGCTCGGAACGATCTACGGCGAAAATGACCCGAAGACAGCGCACATCTCAGCGTTTGCCTTCTTTGATCCTGCCGATGGGCTCTCGCTGCTGGAAGACACTTTAGGCGAGCTGAAAGAGCGAGGATTCACATCGGCACAGTTTGGAGCGGATCACGACCATCTGCTTCCCGGCTGCCCGGTCGGCTTCATCGATCTTGAGGGAATTCTGCTTGCTGCCGGTTTTCATTCGGGTTCCGAAGAGGTGGATCTTGAGCGAGATCTGCAGGGATACGCGCCGCCAACAGGCTGCCTCGACGTTCTCGATCAGGCCAACGTCGAGATTAGAGTCGGCTATCCCAGCGACCAGATGGCAGCCGAGAAGTTTCTTCTTAATGACTTCCCTGGCCGGTGGCACTTCGATGTCATGCGAAAGCTGAAGGAGGATCCGAAGCAGGTCGATCTTCTGTTTGTCGACAATGAGTGTCACGGCTTCTCATTCACCCAGTCAGCCGCATCTCGGCACCCTGTAGCAGGAGCCGTCTGGAACGCAAGCCTCGGAAAGGACTGGGGTGCGCTCGGCCCAATCGGCGTCTCAAGGGCGGTCCGAGGCCGTGGACTGGGCAACGCTCTGCTCGGGGCCAGTCTCAAACGACTCAGCGAACAGGGCGCCCGGCAGACCATCATCGACTGGACAACTCTGGCCGATTTCTATGGCAAGCACGGTTTTGAGATCACCCGCCGGTACAAAGGCTGGTCGATTGACCTGAACTAGTCTCGGCTGCTTGGTATGATGGGAGCCTGCAATGAAGCTCCACGAGTACCAGTCGAAGGACCTTCTCGCCAAGTTCGGCGTAGCCGTTCCCGGCGGGCGCGTTACAACCGACCCCGAAGAAGCCCGAAAGATCGCTGAAGAGCTCGGCGGCCCCTGCGTCGTAAAGGCCCAGGTTTTGATGGGCGGCCGAGGCAAAGCGGGCGGCGTCAAGCTGTTCGACAATGCGGATGACGCGGCGGCGTTCACCAAAGACCTGATCGGCAAGAAGCTGGTCAGCATCCAGAACCCCCAGGGCATGATTGTGGAGCAGGTGCTCGTCGGCGAACTCGTCGATATCGAAGAGGAGTACTACCTGAGCGTTCTTCTCGATCGAGCCGATCAGAAGCTGGTCGTGATGATCAGCAAAGAGGGCGGTGTCGAGATTGAGGACGTAGCTGAAAAGACTCCCGAAGCGATCGTTCGACTGCACGTTGACAACGCTTGGGGACTTGAAAACTGGCAGATCCGCGACGCGGTTGTCCAGGCCAACATCCCAGCAAAAGCCCAGCGACAGATGGTCGGCATGATCAAGGCTCTCGTTGATGCGTACAAGAATTCCGACGCAGAGTTGATCGAAATCAACCCGGTCGCGTGGACTCCGGACGGCAAGCTGATCGCTGCCGACGCCAAGGTCGCCATCGACGACAACTCACTTTTCCGCCACAAAGAGTATCAGGCAACAGCCGACGAATCTGCCGAGGATCCGATCGAAGCTGAAGCGAGCCGACGAGGCATCGCCTATGTGAAGCTTGGCGGCGAAGTCGGCATCATGGGCAACGGCGCTGGTCTGGTGATGTGCTCACTCGACGAGGTGAACGCGGCGGGCGGCAAGCCGGCCAACTTCCTCGATGTCGGCGGCGGAGCCAAAGCCGAGCGCGTCAAGAGCTGCGTCGAGCTGGTCCTGATGGACGAGAACGTCAAAGGTCTGCTGATCAACATCTTCGGCGGCATCACCCGGTGCGACGAGGTGGCGAAAGGCATCCTCCAGGCGTTCGACGAGATGGACGTCAACATTCCGGTCGTCGCTCGTGTCGAAGGCACGGCAGCTGAAGAAGGACTGAAGCTGCTGGAAGGCAGCCAGATCATTGGCGCACAGACGATGCAGGAAGCTGCCGGCAAGATCGTCGCCGCG
>JALGXY010000011.1 GCA_029824495.1 Fimbriimonadia bacterium | reverse complement strand
TCCTGGCCCTGGTTAAGAGGGCTGTTTCGGAATCAGCTTCTTGACTTCTTGAGCGCGATCTTTCGGGATCACGAGCACAGCATCCTCGGTGACCGCGACGACCAGGTCGTCGCACCCGAGAATCGAAATTCTTTGGCCAGTCAGAGAGACCGCTACGCAGCCGCTCGACTCCTGCAGCTCAGTTGTGCCGATTTCTGTGTTGTCGTTTTCGTTGACCCCGAGGCTCCTCGGGAGAGCATCCCAAGAGCCGAGATCATCCCAGTCAAACTCAGACGCGACAACGGCTACGTTGCCAGCCTTCTCCATGAGGAGGTAGTCGATGGATGTGTTTGGCAATTCGGCGAAGGCAGCCTCTGCGCCCGACCGGCTGCCAGATTTCAGCGACTCAATGATCCGAATAAAGAGACCATGAGCTGCTCGATCAGCACTCTGCAGCTCATCGGAAAATGCGCCAAGCGTCCAGAAGAACATGCCGGAGTTCCAGAGGAACTGACCAGATTCAACGTATTGTTCTGCCGTTGCCCTGTCTGGCTTCTCTTTGAACTGCTCCACCCGATAGCCTGGCCCGGAGGATGCGCCAAGCTCGATGTAGCCGAATCCGGTCTCGGGGCGGTCAGGGACGATGCCGATTACCGTCAATGCGGAGAGCTCCTCGGCCATCTGAAACGCCTTGTTCGCAGTCGAATCGAACCGCTCTGGTGGGCCGATTTTGTGGTCTGCCGTCAGAACGCCGACCACCTCCGTGCGCCACGAATCGCCAGCCTCTGCAGCCAGGCAGGCACATGCCCAGATGAGCGCTCCGGCAGTTCCGCGCTTTGCTGGTTCCGTCAAGACCTGCTCATCGGCAAGGTCGACCGCGGCGAGGCTGGGTGCGATCAGGTGGGGAAGTGTCGACAGCTTGACCCGACCTGGGGCAAGCCTCTCAGCACGTTCAACCGCAGACTCCAAAAGGGTTGTGCCGCCGCCCAGCAGAGGCAGAAGCTGCTTCGGCTTTGCCTTGGTTGACGCGGGCCAGAAGCGTTCGCCAGATCCGCCCGCCATGATGATGATATGCCTGCTCATTCTTCTGTCACCCTCTTGTATGCTCCGTCGAGAAACCCACCGCTGATGATGATGCTGTCGCTGTTCTTCCAGCTCAATGTGCCTTCAAACGAGTCAAATCCTTTCTCTTGCAGCGGCTCTGGAAGACTCTCCATTTTCAGTCCGCCTACTTCTGCGCCTATGCCTGAGACAGAGATTCTGTTCTGGGTCACGGTGTAGCTGCCGGATATGCCTGCTTCAATATCTGGGACTTTGACCATCTCAGCCACGCTGGCATCGAGGGATACACCCATCTCCAGGGTTCCATCAGCATGGAATGTAACGACTCGAGAGGCGACGCCCTCGCTCTTCCAGGTGCCGACCAAGGACGGTTCCGCTCGACAGCCGACCAGGAGCAGCAAAATGATGGGGAGGAGGCAGAACAATCGTTTCATAGAGTGCGGCATTCAGACGACCCGCCGGTTCTTCCGAGTGTATCCTTGAATCGATGCCCAAGACTTCCGCCACCAAGGGCCGGACAAGAAAAAGGAGGCTTCCGTTCAGCCTGCCCGATCTCTTGGCCCGGCTGGAAGAGGTCTATGGGCGCCCTCGGTTCATCAGCAGGTTTGATCCGGTCGAAGAGCTGGTGAGCTGTATTCTGAGCCAGCACACGGCCGATGCCAACAGCTTCCCGGCGTTCACGCGGCTGCGCACCGAGTTTCCTGAGTGGGATCAGGTGATAGAAGCTGGGCCGGAAGGGATCATCGAGACGATCCGTAAAGCGGGCCTGGCCAATCAGAAGTCGAAGAGTATTGTCAAGGCTCTGACCGCTGTCAAAGAGGAGTTCGGAGAAGTCACTTTGGAGCCGCTGCGCGACATGCCCGTGATGGAGGCGAGAAAGTGGCTGATGGAGCTGCCAGGAGTCGGTCCGAAAACGGCTTCAATCGTTCTCTGTTTCAGCTTTGGCCGCGGCGCAATTCCGGTCGATACCCATGTGTTTCGCGTCTCGATGCGACTCGGAATACTCCCCAAAGATTCGAACGAAAACAAAGCCCATGATCAGCTTCTAGAGCTTGTTGATCCAGATGACGCCTTCCGCTACCATTCGACCCTGATCCAACATGGCAGGATGGTCTGCAAGGCCCCAATTCCAGAGTGCGACCGATGCGTCGTCAGCGACAGCTGCCGGTGGTTCAAACAGGTCGGTCCGGAGAAGGAGCGGGCACGCCTCGCCAGGGCACGTAAGGCGAAGAAGAAACGATGAGAGTCTTCAAAGATCTAGACAGTGCGGAGCGCACGATTGAGCGGATCGAAGCACTGGTTCATGAGCCGGTGCGAGATCTGTTCGACGGCTGGTTTGAGCGCTGCTCTGATCCTGATTTGGGACTGATTCACCTCGAACGGTGGCTGAAGAACTCAGTCAATCCGAGCCTGGTACTTCAGCATTTGTCCTCTGCCCCCAAGCTGGCTCAGGTGCTGATCGGCCTGCTCGGCTCAAGCCAGTTGATCGCCTCGATTTTGGAGCAGAACCCGGAGCTCGGCAGCATGGCGCTCGATCCGGAAGAACTGATGCGTCCGCTTGAGCCAGCACCACTGAGATACGAAGGGTTGCGGATGCTCGAATCCTCGAATTCGTATCGGCATAAGCTGGACCGCCTGCGATTCTTAAAACAGAAGGCGATCATCAAAATCGCGTTGTGTGATGTAATCGGCCTGTGGAAGCCACATCAGGTCTGGCGAGCTCTCAGCCATACAGCCGATGTTATTGTGGAATTGGCGAGGCAGACAGTCTGGTCTGACTTCGCGGCTGACAACGAAGGGATGCCCGAGATCTGCCCAGTCTCAATTATAGCTTTGGGCAAGTTAGGGGGGCAAGAGCTTAACTTTTCATCCGACATCGACCTGGTCTATGTTCTGGATGATGAGGCCGACGCAGAGGTAGAAAGGGTGATCCCCCGTTTCTGCGAAAAGCTGAGGCGGGCACTCTCTGAGCGAATGTTCCGCGGCCTTCTTTATCGAGTCGACCTGCGGCTGAGACCATTCGGAAAATCTGGCCCAGTGGTCTCAAAAATGAAGGCTGTCGAAGCCTACTACGACAAGTTTGCCGAGCCGTGGGAGCACATGGCTTTGATCCGATCTAGAGCGATTGCCGCCCCTACGGAGATCATTCACCGCTGGCGGTCGATGAGAGATCAGGCGAGCTTTAAGCCTCAGCGCGGCAATTGGGTGATCGACGAGATTCTGACGACCCGAGATCGACTCGAAGAGATCAGCAGCACGGACGACATCAAACGCGCCTCCGGTGGAATTCGAGATGCTGAGTTCATTGTTCAGGTGCTTCAGCTTCTGCACGGACACAGTCACCCGGAACTAAAAGGTGCAGAAACTCACGAGATGCTGGAGCATCTCAAGTCGCTTGACCTGCTTAATCCTCAGCAGGCGCAGGAGCTGCGTGATGGCTATACACGGCTGCGCGAAGTTGAGCATCAGTGCCAGATCGAAGCTGATCAGCAGACGCATGAGATTCCTAAGGACCCGCGTGCGAGGGAAGAGCTGGCCCGACGGCTCGGCTTCCTCGGTGTTATGGACTTTGAGGCCGAGATTGGGCTGCATCGCGCCAGAATCAAGCACTGGTATCGCGAGATTCTCAGTCCGCTTGCTGGCCGGCCAACTGTCGCTTCATCACAAGTTCTGGACTCGATCAGTTCCGACGCGTCTGCCTGGATCTCTTCATTGCCAGATGCTGAGGAGTTTTGGGAGAGCCTTGCCCAGAACGAGTCGAGCCTCGAGCGAGTCCAGAACGTAGCGGATCGGGCTCCCGCACTGATTCCCTGGCTGAAGACTTTTGTCGCGATCACCGAGCAGGTGATCACCGGTGAAATTCTAGAAGAATTTGACCCGGCTGCGGCTGTTCATTCACTGCCGAAGGGACGCCGACTTCTTGAACTCTCTCAGGCATTGCGACGAGGCTGGCTTCGGGCTGGAGCGCGCTGGAGTTTAGAGCCGTTTGACGGTTTTGGACAGACGGTTGGCGGCCTGCTCGGTGCTGGAATTGAAAGGCTGGCTGAGGAGGCTGGAGCAGAGTTTTCGATCATCGCCCTCGGGAGCTTGGGATCGCTCGAATCAACACTGAATTCTGACGCAGATCTCCTGTTTATCCACCACGAGGATGGCAGGGCAGAGCAGGATATGAAGAGCTCTCAAAAGCTGCTGAGTCTGCTGCGCGATGCGAGGACCGAAGGCGCGCCTCTCGACGCAGATCTCCGCTTGCGGCCGGAAGGACGGATCGGGCAGGTGGTTGCGGGCAGATCGGCTTTCCTGAGATACGCCGAAGAGAGGCTTGAGCCTTGGGAGCGGATGGCCCTCAGTCGCAGCCGACTTGTCTGTGGGCCCCAAGAGGGCATGGACCTCTTGAGAAGTGCGGTTCTTGACCGGCCGCTCACACCTGACAATCTAGACGAGCTTCTGAAGATGAAGACCCGTATTGAGACGGAGCGGGTGAGCCCAGGCAGAGAGGACCGCAACCTGAAGCTTGGACCAGGCGGGATTGATGACTGCGTCTGGCTGGCCCATCTAACGGTGCTCTGTTGGCCCGACCTAAGAGCTGACGGCCTCAATGCCAGAGACGGTCTTGATAGATGCGTTAAGGCTGATGTTATCGATGAATCGGAGGCCAAGGCAGCCCAAGAAGGACATCAGCTCCTGACCAATACGCGGATCCGGCTGGGGCTGCTCGGACTCAGAGATGACGAACTTCCGGCAGAACCAGATAAACTTGAACGCCTGGGCCGGTCGGCTCAGATCGAGCCGGTCCGGCTGGAGGGCGAGATCCGCGAATCCAAAGCGCGTATTCGAGCAGTCTATCGGAAGGGCATTGAGCGGCTGAAACGGTCATGGTCTTAACACTCCTCTTCTTGGGCGCACTTCTGCTAGGCTCTATCCCCTTTGGGTTTGTTGTCTGTCACCTCAAAGGGATCGATATCCGAAAGGTGGGAAGCGGCAACATCGGCGCCACCAATGTCAAGCGCGCCCTCGGCTCTAAGTGGGGAGTCTTCGTGTTTGTATTGGATGCTCTGAAGGGTGTTGCTCCTGGTGTGGTGGGCGGACTGGTTTTTGCCGCTCAGCCTGAGCTGACTGGAAGCCTCGAGCCGGCTGCAATGCGGCTGCTTCTGGGTATGACCGCAATCGTTGGACATGTCTTCAGTCCATTTGTTGGGTTCAAAGGCGGCAAGGGAGTAGCCACAGGGCTTGGCGCCCTGCTCGGTTCTGTGCCGCTGGTCGGGATCAGTGCCTTTGGCCTGTTCTTTGTTGTTATCGTCATCACCCAGTTTATGAGTATCGCCAGCCTCGCTGCTGCATTCTCCCTGCCGGTATTCGCCGTGCTCTACAACAAGTCTGGCTTCACGATCGGGATCCTCAGTCTGATCGGCCTGATGGTTGTTATCAGGCATTTAGAGAACATCAAACGTCTGATCAAGAGGACCGAGCCGAAATTCAGCATGAAATCGAAGAAAGAGGCAAACGAAACGGGAGGTTCGGAGGGTCTAGACTCCGAGGGAGCGGAGGCCGAATCACTTGCGGAT
>JALGXY010000010.1 GCA_029824495.1 Fimbriimonadia bacterium | reverse complement strand
TGGCTTCGCCGGTTCACTCTGCCATCGCCCCAACGTTCGTTGCCGTCGATGTTGTAGATCGGCACTACAACCAGAACCAGCTCCTTTAGCAGGGAACTCTTGTTTTTGTACAGATCGCGGAGCAGCATCTGTGCCGCCTCTTTGCCTTCGACTTCACCGCCATGGATATTGGCCTGTATGTAGACAACCGGACGCCCCTCACGATGCGCCTGATCGGGGCCAGCCACCATCGGGTCGGCAGCAACAACGTACGGGATTTTCCGCCCGCCTTCGGTTGAACCAGCCAGCTTCACTTTGATGTTCGTCAGTTCCGAAAGATCATCGAGGAAATTGAGGACGTGAGCGTAAGACGAGGTCTCTTTGAACTCGGTCTTCTCGGCGTGGGTCAGCGGCCAAGCGGTCTGGGATGCCAAGGCGAAGCCAATCAATGAAGCGACCATGATCCAAGTTTGGCAGATCACCGCCGCAGGCAAACCAAAGAAACGAGTACCTTAGAGCAGCGATGCCGCTGATCGGTCGAGTCGGTCGAAAACGCCCCCGAGCCAGGCTGGCGATGGGAATGGTCTATCTCTTATTGGGATTAGGCGCCCTGACGACGCTCTACCCGTTCCTGATGATGTTCTCGATCAGCCTGAAAGGGCCGACCGATATGAACGACCATGTGCTGGTCCCCAAGTACATGACTTCCAGCGCTGAGCTGATCTCCAAGACGCGCGACGACAAGTACGCCGGAGAACTTGAAGAGATCCTTTCCAATGCGGTGGGCGCAGACGCGGATAAAGCGACAATCGAGCGGTACGAGCAGTTCCTTGACGACCTGCCGTCGACTCACTGGCACGCAGGATTCCGCACACCTGTCAACCATGTCTCAAGCCGCCTTCGCGAGCGGTGGAAGCAGTATCTGATCGACAAGTACGGGACAATCGACCAGCTCAATTCGGCTTACCTTGAGATCAACCCTTCCTTCGAAATGCTCGCTCCGCCTCTTGAGAAGCTCGATCAGAAAACTTGGGCTCCTCGTGAAGGAACAAAGTGGGATGACTGGCAGGAGTTCAAATCGGACCTTCCCGCGGAGTTCCGAATCCCTATTCGCGGCGAATGGATGTTCCAGGAGTGGCTGAGGGTCGAGTATCTCAACGATATCGACGAGGTGCCGGCGGAGATCCGAGGTGAGGCTGCAGAGTTTGGCGAAGTCCGCCTGGTGCGAGATGACCCCATTTTTGGACGTTTTATCGATGAGGCCGTCCCGCCACACTTCGCAGGTGGGTTGGTGGAGGACCTCTGGGGCTCAGACACCCTGCCGATCCTTGCGTACGAGGCATCTGCCGTCAATGACAACGCTGACGAGCTGAGAAGCGAATTCGCCCTGAGAAGCTACAAGTGGGTGCTCGGCTACATTCTTTTGAACGGCAGAGCGCTCTGGAACACTCTGATCTTCTGCGGACTTGCGATCGGGGTTCAGCTTATCGTGAACCCGCTGGCAGCTTACGCGCTCTCCCGCTTCCCGATGAAGCTGACGGCGCAGATTCTAATCTTCCTGCTTGCGACCATGGCATTCCCAGCCGAGGTCGCCTTGATTCCGTCGTTCCTGCTGCTCAAGAACCTCGGTCTTCTCAACACCTTTGCAGCGCTGGTTCTTCCGACCGCTGCCAACGGGTTCATGATCTTCCTGCTGAAAGGCTTCTTCGACAGTCAGCCGCGCGAAGTTTTTGAAAGCGGGCAGATCGATGGAGCGAAGGAGACCACGATGATGATGAAGCTGGCGCTGCCGTTGAGCAAGCCGGTGCTGGGGTACATGGCGCTGCTGGCGTTTATGGGTGCGTACGGGGCGTTCATGTATGCGTTCCTGGTTGCACAGAACCGAGAGATGTGGACTCTCATGGTCTTCATCTATCAGCTTCAGAATTACGCTCCCAAGCCGACGGTTATGGCGGCCGTGACCATCGCAGCTCTGCCGACGCTGGTTGTCTTCTTGATGGCCCAGCGGGTGATTATGCGAGGCATCGTTCTGCCGGGTGAGAGATGATCTTGGCAACCGCCTTAGCGGCTTCTGTCCTGCTGCCTGGATTTCGGTGGTCAGGTGAGTTCAGAGAGCAGCATCTGAACCGGCTGACGGCAGATCAGGTTCGCTACAGACTGATATTGGGGCCAGAGGCAGACAGCTCTAGACCGACACGCCTGACGATTTACGCCACTCCAAACGGCAACACAATCGAACAGACACTCGGCACAGCGATGAAGCCAGGCCTCGACTGGCACTACGATATTCAGCACGTGGCGGCGCAGTGGCGCTGGGCACGCCGGAATTCAGATTACAACGAGGCGCTGGCGGTCGTGCAGCCACGAAACAGGAGCTGGCCTGCTTGGCGTCGCGAGACACCTGATTCGAAAGCAAAGATTAGGAGTCTTGTGGAGGATCTGCGGAAGCGGCTCCCCGGCATACAGAAAGTGGTCGAACTGGCCGGTCACAGCGGCGGCGGCAGTTTTCTGAACGGTTATGTCGAATCCGGCCCGATTTCACTCTCTGTCTCTCGAATCGCTTGGCTCGATGCCAACTACTCGTTTTCGGCCGAGAAGCACGCAGAGCGGCTGCTGTTGTTCAATGCCCTCGGCGGCAAGATTGTCTCGCTCGCCTACGATGACCGCGAGATCGAGCTCAACGGCAAGAAGGTTGTGGGCCCAACAGGCGGAACGTTCCGGGCAACGTCTCGAATGGCGCTCGCGCTCGGGTTTGCTGCTCCAGATGAGGATCCTAGCCGGTATGGCTGGCACAGGAAGGGAATCAACCTTTTGGTTGAAAAGAACCCTGAGAACAAGATTCTCCACACTCGCCTTGTCGAAGAGAACGGTCTCCTTTATGCCCTTGGCGCAGCCGGAATCGAGGACTACCGAGGAGGCCGGCTCTACAACACCTGGATCGGTGCTGCTCCATTAGGCCGCTATGAGGGGCGTCGCAAGAAGGCAGAATGGCCGCATCCAGCCACGGCTCTGGATGGCGAGAAGTTTCTCCTCCACCTCGAGGGCTTGGATCGCGACGCAAGAGAATCTCTCATTCTGAGAGAGTTCAAGAAAGGGCACGTGCCGCCTCACCTGCGGGAGTTTCACGCGTTTAGAACGAGGCATGGCGGGCACGAGATGATCTTCTGGGCACTGCCTGACTACCTCGCCTTGGGTGAGGTTGAGTGGGCTCGAATCCCGATGCAGCCGAAGACGGGTCAGAGGATCGCCGATGAGCTGAACTGCATCCTCCCGACGCGTCGGCTGGTCGATGCGATCTACGATCAGTCAGAAGTCAAGCTGGAGCCCCAGCCGCTCACGCAAGACCGGGAGTCGCCCAAGACATTCCTTGAAAGTCACAGATTGATCGAAGGTCAGAGGGCTGGCCGAACCGGCTCAATTTCCGGCATTAAGAAAGACTATGTTATCACAAATCGGCTGCTGGAACGCCGCAGCAGGGAAGCGATCTATGGCTGGCACTGGCTGACGGGCGATCAGATTCAGCCGCTCAGCATCGTCCACACAGACTGGTACGTAGACTATTCTCACGGGGTGAGACTTATCCACCAAATGGTGGAGGTAGACGGCAAACCGATGAAGCTTGAAGACGTCATGCAGGACGAAGAGCTTTGGCCGCTCGCATCTGACGAGGGGCCGCTCAAAAAAACCCGTTACGAATGATCAGCCGACACTATGCTCAAGGCTGATGCCGAGCAGTGCCTGGGCTTCGACAGCAAACTCCATTGGAAGCACCTTAAAGACATCCTTGCAGAAGCCGCTGACAATCATGTTCACTGCGTCTTCTTCGCCGATCCCGCGCTGAGCCATGTAAAAGAGCTGGTCCTCGCCGATCTTTGAGGTGGTCGCCTCATGCTCCATCGTTGACGAGCTGTTTTTGACTTCGATGTACGGAAAGGTGTGTGCACCACAGCGGTCGCCCATCAGCATCGAGTCACAGACCGAGTAGTTGCGCGAATTGTCTGCGCCCTTGTTGATCCTGACCAGGCCGCGGTAGGTGTTCTGACCTCGCATGGCGCTGATGCCCTTGCTGACGATCGTCGATCGGGTGTTCTTGCCGATGTGGATCATCTTGGTGCCGGTATCGGCCTGCTGCTTTTTGCTGGTCAAAGCGACCGAGTAGAACTCACCGACGGAGTTGTCGCCTTTCAGGATGACGCTTGGGTACTTCCAGGTGATCGAAGATCCAGTCTCGACCTGTGTCCAGGTGATTTTTGAGTTGGTGCCTTCGCACTTGCCGCGCTTGGTGACAAAGTTAAAGATGCCGCCGACGCCATCGTTGTCGCCTGGGTACCAGTTCTGCACGGTGCTGTACTTGATTTCGGCATCTGCGTCAGCGTGAAGCTCGACAACGGCAGCATGAAGCTGGTTCTCGTCGCGCATCGGGGCAGTGCAGCCTTCGAGATAGCTGACATAGGCGCCCTCTTCGCAGACGATCAAGGTTCGCTCGAACTGGCCGGTGTTCATCGCGTTGATGCGGAAGTAGGTGCTCAGCTCCATCGGGCAGCGAGTGTTCTTAGGAACAAAGACAAAGGAGCCATCGCTGAAGACCGCGGAGTTGAGGGTGGCGTAGTAGTTGTCGCTGTAGGGGACCACCGAGCCGAGATACTTCTTGACCAGATCCGGGTGGTTCTCGATCGCCTCGCTGATCGGACAGAAGATCACGCCGTCTTCTGCCAGCTTTTCCTTGAAGGTGGTGAATACGGAGACCGAATCGAAGACTGCATCAACCGCAACGCCGGCCAGCATCTTCTGCTCTTCCAGCGGAATTCCGAGCTTGTTGAATGTAGAGATCAGCTCAGGGTCTGCTTCGTCGAGGGAATTCAGCTTCGGCATCTGCTTGGGAGCAGAGAAGTAGCTGATCGACTGGAGATCGACAGGCTTGTACTCTACATTCGGCCAGGTGGGTTCTTCAAGAGTCTGCAGGTGACGATATGCCTTGAGCCTAAACTCGAGCATCCACTCGGGTTCATTCTTCTTGTCAGAGATGAACCGAATCACGTCTTCGTTTAGCCCGGGAGGCAGAGTGTCGGCGTCGACGTCTGAAGTGAATCCCCATTTGTACTCCTCACCGGCACGCTCCTCAAGGAGTTCGTCGTCGGTCAGTTCCGGGCTCTGATCTGATGCTGAGGTGAGAGTGTCTTCCATACACGCCTGCGTGGCAGCTCAATTATATACTTGACGTCTTTGTCAAGTTTGACAAGAGGGGGACCCTTGCGCCCTTCAGGCAAAAAAAGAAGGGCTCCGGGAGTTGTCCCGGAGCCCTTGTGGTCGAGTCTACGGCCTGATCAAGGGCCGAGGTAGATGTAGGCTCTTCTCGAGTTGATAGCGCTGTCGATCGTCGCATAGGCTCTTGTAGGAGCCAGAACTGCGCCGATGGGCACTTGAATCTCGATCGAGTCATCACCTTGTGGGATCGTCACCGTGGTCGGAAGACCAAGTGAAGGATGGCTGCCGCTGAGCGACATTTCAAATCCACCTGTACCGGCAGGACCGTTCAGTGTGATCTTAAGTGTGACCGTATCGCCTGTGCTTGCAGACTGCGGTGTAAACACAGCGGTCTCGAGCGCCAGAGGCTTGATTGTCAGGGTGTCCTGCAGCTTCAATCCGCC
>JALGXY010000009.1 GCA_029824495.1 Fimbriimonadia bacterium | reverse complement strand
AACAATGCTGAGGCCTTTCGCTTCAGACTCTTTCGAAGCCGCGATGGTGCGTCGGATGCCGCGTGCATCGGTAGCGACCGGTTTCTCCATAAAGACGTGCTTGTTGTTGGCGACCGCTTCTTCAAGAATCGGCGCGCGCACTCCAGGAGGGGTCGCAATGATGACGTAGTCGATATCTTCGGCCATCACGTGCTTATAGTTGTCAAAGCCAACGAAGGATCGATTGCCGACTTGATAGGCGTCTTTGATCGCGCCCTTCAGGGTGTTCTGAGAGCCCTTCAAGCGATCTTCAAACAGGTCGCCCATTGCGATGAGCTGTACGCCTTTGGTCGACGCTACTGCGTTGCCAACGGCGCCCGTTCCACGACCGCCACAACCGACAATTCCGATCTTGATCGTGTCAGAGCCCTGAACGTTTGCAAAAATCTTTGGGGCTGCCATTGCAGCACCTGCTGCGGCCGTCCCTGCCATGAAATTTCGACGTGAAATCTTTCGGCCTTCCATAAATGGGAATCTACCTCACTCTTGACACACAAGTCGCATGCCGGCAAAAGAAGCATCTGAGAGCCACCACTTCGATTTGGGAAGCTGAGGGTCGGAGTCTTGCCAGAGAGGTGAATAGACCTCCCTGGAAGAAGAATCCATCTCAGATATCTCGGTCAGAAAATGGCCGCCCTTCAGCAAGGGAGCTCCAGTCTTGGGCTTCACCCATTCTCCCGCGTTGCCGAGCATGTCATAGAATCCCCACCTGTTGGCCTTCTTGGTTTTTGCCTGCTGATACTGCCCAGCAGAATTACCGGCATGCCATGAGGTGTCTTCAGCCGCAGAGACTGGTAAACCACCAGCAGAACAGGCGATCTCCCATTCGGCTTCGGTCGGCAGCCTGAATCTCTTTCCCACCTTCTTGGTAAGCCAAGCGCAGAGCGCTTCGGCCGCAAGGTAGTGAAGGTGAATCGCCGGGAATCCTGTCGTTCCCCAGCCGTGATCTGGCGGTTCGTACGGCTTGCTCGGCCTCGCTTTGGCATCGATTCCCAAAGCCTGCTCTGCCGGCGACAGGTCGAGACGCTGGTAGTAGATCCGATAGAGATCCCAAAGCACCTCCGTTTCGCCCATCCAGATGCCTTTTATCTCGTGCGTCTTCCCTTTCAGCGTGTACTGCCCGTCAGGCACAGGAAGCATCCGAAACGAAACCGGATTCGCTTCGTCTGCCTCGGTGATCGTCACAGCAAATGCGTCCCTCACTTGAGCGGGACCCTGACTGAGTGCGATAATGCCGAAGACGGCGAGCGATCCGATGCTGACCATAACCTGTGCTGTACTGATGGCGAGTCCGCCGACCCATGGACGCTCTGCGGACCTGAAGAGATACGTCTACAAGGAGGCCCACATGGGAACCCTTGTACGAACGGTGCTTTATGCTCCTGACGAGGATACTGCTCGAGCGGCGGGGCGAGCAGCGTTCCAGAGATTTGCTGACCTGGAGCAGATCATGAGCGACTACCGCCCCAAGAGCGAGCTCAGCATTCTCTGCAGCAAAGCCGGCACCGGACCACAGCGGGTCAATGCTGACCTCTACAAAGTCTTGGCGCATGGCCGGTACGTATCCCAGATGACTGGTGGCGCGTTTGATATGACCTCTTCGCCTATCATCAGGCACTGGAGGACCGCCAGAAAGACAGGCAAGATGCCGAAATGGCAGGATCTTCAGGAGGCACGGCGGCTGACCGGCTGGCAGAAAGTAATCCTGAACGGGCGAGACAGAACCGTCGCTCTAACAGTGCCGGGCATGAAGCTCGACCTGGGCGGAATTGCAAAGGGCTATGCGTGTGACGAAGCGCTGAAAGCGATGAAAGCTCACGGTGTCGACCGAGCGATGATCCAAGCGGGCGGCGATATTGCAGCCTCAGGCCCACCACCTGATCGGGCAGGATGGCGTGTGGCGATCAGCGGCTCGAATCAGATACTGACAATTTTCGATCAGGCTGTTTCGACGTCTGGCGACTCGGAGCAATCGGTCGAGATTGGCGGTCGGATCTGGTCGCACATCGTCGACCCTCGCACTGGCCTGGCAAAGACTGACAGAGTTCAGGCGACCGTGATCGCTGATCGGGGACTTGTTACAGATCCGCTCGCGACGGCGCTGAGTGTCATTGGGCCAGTGGGATATGAAAGGCTTGCCAGCCGGTTCGGTGCTCAAGTTGTTTTTGTGATCGGTCAACCCTAATGTCAGGCTTTCTTGTCTCCCTATCCAAGCCTGGCTGCCAGCCCGATCGAGAACAGCTTGATCGAGCCGCTGCGGGGATGGCGACCATCGGGCCAGATGCTCAGATGGTCTCCGTTCACGGTCGGTTTGGGTGTGCTTTTGCTCGGCTCGAGGTTCTGCCCGAATCGACAGGTGAGCGTCAGCCGTTCTGCATCGGTTCAAAGCTGGTTGTTGGCTCAGGACGACTCGACCAGCGACATCTGTTGGGAGGACCCATCAACCTGCCGGACATGGAGATCGCCGGCAGAGTGCTGGCGGCAGGAGGAGACGAGGCGATCGATCGACTCTATGGCGATTTCAGTCTGGGAATCTACGATCAGGCTGCAGGGCGGCTGACCGGCTATCGCGACTTCTTCGGCACCAAGCCCCTCTATTGGGCGGAGACCAACGACACCTACCTGCTCTCCAACTCACTCTCGACTCTGCATGCCTGGCATGGCGTGGACACGAGTCTGAACGAGAACACTGTTGCCGATTTCTGTCTGTTCAACATGACCTACAGGGTCGACAAGACAGAATCGCCATTTCGCGGGATCCATTCTGTCCCTCCCGGCGGCTGGATCAAGATCGACGACCAGGGTGTCAGAACAGGTGTCTGGAGACGATGCCCTGGGATCAATCCAAAAATTGAGTCCCTGCGTGGATCTGATATCGAGGATGCCTTTCGCGTCGTTCTTAGGGACTGCGTGACCGATCGCCTTCGCTCCAACAAGGTGGCCATGGAGATGAGCGGCGGCACAGACTCGACTTCTGTGGCAGCCTTGGCTGCAGAAAGCTTTGGCGAGTCGCGAGAGAATATCAAGGCTTTCACGATCCACTACTCGCGCATTCACGAAGACGATGAGGTCGATTTCGCAAAGGCTGCCGCAGAGCAGATCGGGATCAGCCATGAGTTTATCGAGTGCGATGATCTGCCGCCTTACGACCCTGAATGCTGGGATCTGAATCTGATGAGGGCGGCGGTCTTTGTTCCCGGCTGGGTGACCGCACAGAAGACCAGCAGCTATTCACGGACGGTCTTGAATGCCTACAGCGCCGACAGCCTAATTCGGCCTGAACCACCCTCCTTCTTGACCTACCTTCTGAAGATCAAAGAGACGATCTATCTACAGCGAGAGTTGGGCCGACGGCTGCCTGTCGGGTTCAAAAACCGGGCAGACCACCTCCTCGGACGAGATGGACGGGCGCTTTATGAGCCGCCGAAATGGATCGATCCAGACTTTGCGAATCGGACCCACATGCGCGATCGCTGGATGGCAGTCTGGGAGAAGCAGACGGCTCCGCTGTGTGAGGAACGCCCGGCCTTGAGCGCTGCTGTTTTCAACCAAGACTGGACCGAACGATTCGTCGACATCATGCCGTTTGAGACGCGCGACCCCTTCATGGATCGGCGCATTCTCGAGTTCGTGACATCGATTGAGAGCTTCCCCTTGCTGGCCAACAAATCTCTGCTGCGCCTCGCCATGAGGGACCTCGTTCCTGAACAGGTTTTGAAACGCAAGAAGACTCCGTTGGGTGCTGCAATCCAGGCTACGCTTCGAGGCTCTGAAGGTGACTGGGTCAATGACTGGGAGCCGGCTGCTGGATTCGAGAACTATGGCGTTTACAAGCGGGCTGTCACCGACAAGAATGCGGCCGCATCTGATGAAGAGCTCTTCTCTCTTTGGAAGGCCCGGATGCTGAACGAGTGGCTGAAAGGTCTTTGAACCTACAAGGTGATGCCGGCAGCGGCGATTCCTTGAACCTAAAATGAACCTGAACGTCCCAATTTCGTCAAATTGAGTCAACGCGGCGGAGATTTCTAGCCTTTTGTGCAATAATTTCCGCATCAGTGCCCGCCAGGGTTCTGCGGCCTCTTTTGGGGTCCGGTCATGGAGCGAAAATGAAAGGTTACGAAAAGCCCGAACTCAAGGACTTGGGATCGTTCTCAACAGCGATTCAGAACACAGGCCCGTCAACAACCAACGACGGCATCATCTTCAACAGCTGATGATGAGCTGAGCCCTGCCGTAAGGCGGCTCGCCTCGTTTTCGATGAAGCAATTCCTTAGAGCCTGGTTCCGACGATGTTGGAGCCGGGTTTTATTACGTCTGGAGCTGGTGATTTGGGCACAGAACTGAAGAGATCATTTGGGCTCTCATTGAACTGTAATGTCGATCTGGCAGACCTGCCAGCTGGCCCCCTGATGCCAGGGCGAGAAGTTGAGGTACAGCTCCAGCAGGTGGAGAACCCCTTTGCAGACGCCGAGGGACAGATCATCAATCGCTCAGACATGCGGATCCAAGGCAGGCCTGCATTTGAGATGATTCTGCAGGAGGATGGGGTCTCGATCATTCGTCTCTCTCCTGGGCGTGAATTCCGTGTCTCTCCAGATGGTCTGAGCGTCGAAGGGCGATGGTCCATGGATGCTGGTATCGGGGCGACACTTGCGACTTTCTATGGGCCGGTTCTGGCAGCGGCTGCCGCGAGAATTGGCGGGTGTGTTGTGATGCATGCCTCGTCTGTCGTCGTGGGAGATTCTGCCGTGTTGATCGGCGGTCCCCAAGGCGGCGGCAAGTCGACTTTGGCTGCATCGCTGGAACAGAAAGGCTTGCCCGTAATTGCAGACGACTCCTCTGTTTTGATGCGAGACGATTCCGGCTGGCAGGTCCATTGCGGGCCGAGAATTCTCCGTCTCTGGCCAGACAGTGCGGAAACGACAAGAAGGCCGAGCGCTGTCCTGTATCCGGGCACAACCAAGCGCTCCATCGACCTGGGTGATGCGCCGCTGAGCCTGCCTCCAAGAGCCCTGTTTGTGCTGGACCATGAACTGGCAGATCCTGTCATCGAGCTGACAGGACCACCCGCATTTGCGGCGGCTGCAAGCAGTCTGAAAAATCTGAAAAACTCAACACCTGCCCAGCTTCAAGCAGAGATGACGCTGCTCGCTGAGGCTATCCAGGACATCCGAGTCTTTAAGCTCAAGTCTCGCACTGGCCTCGAAAACGTATCAGCCCTTTCCGGCACACTCCTCTCAGCGTTGGACTGAGTAGAATTCTTATCAGCGATGAGTGCCGAGCAGTCAACACCGGGCGCCCCATTCCGCCTGGCCGACGGGGTGGTGATGCAGGCGGTTGCCGAGGACGCAGTCCTGATGGATATGAGTCGAGAACACGCCTGGTCGCTCAACGTTACCGGTGCGCAATTCATCAAGGAGTGTCTTGCCGGGCGCCCTGTGGCAGATGTCGTGGGTGAGATGGCAGAGCAGTATGGCGTCGAAGCGTCTCTCATTGAATCGGATATGAAGGAGCTGACAGACACCTTGATCGAGTCAGGCCTTCTGGTGGCGACATGAGCCTGTCTATAAGCGGTCTTTTCTTGACGATTCGA
>JALGXY010000008.1 GCA_029824495.1 Fimbriimonadia bacterium | reverse complement strand
AAGTCGAAGCCTTCTCCAAGCTGCCAAGCAAGGATGTCCTCATCTCGCAGGTCATCGGCGCTATCGCCGCACCGATCAGTAATGTGGTCGGGGTGGTCGAAGCAATTTATGCCGATCCGATCCGCACGATTGGAGCCGTTGCTGACAAGCAGGGAGAAAGCGCTTAACACGCTTCAGTCAATTTAGCGAACATCGTTCGCAACGACGCAATAAACACAAAAAGGAAAATCGAAAATGGCAACTGTTGTTGAAGAAATCGTTGAGAAAATCAGCGGTATGACAGCCCTGGAGCTGTCCGACCTCAAAAAGGCGCTCGAAGAGAAGTTCGACGTCACTGCTGCTGCTCCCATGGGCGGCATGATGATGGCTGCTCCGGCTGATGCCGGCGCTGCTGCTGCAGAAGAGAAGACCAAGTTTGACGTGGTCCTCACCGCTGCAGGCGACCAGAAGCTCAAAGTTATCAAGGCTGTCCGCGAAGCGACCGGTCTTGGTCTGAAGGAAGCTAAAGAGCTGGTAGACACAGCTCCGCAGCCCATCAAAGAAGGCATCGGCAAAGACGACGCAGAGGCTCTCAAGAAGACCCTCGAAGAAGTCGGCGCTGGCGTCGAGCTCAAGTAAACGACCGAAGGTAACCCTTCAAACAGGCGCGCCTAGAGATTCTTCTCTGGGCGCGCTCTTTTTGTCTGCGATTTCAGCTTCGGCAGTAGGTAAAGTTTAGTCGTGTTCGCCCTCCTGGCCGCAGGCATCAGCCTCTCCCATCAATCAACCCCGATCTCCTTCAGCTTTGACAATCCCGACACCAGGCATTGGATTGGTGAAGATTGGCTCAACAACCCGCTCCAAGACTGGCAGCTCAGTAATGGGCGCGTTGAATGCTTGAACGCGGCTCAGAACCGCTCAGCGGCCCTATTGACAGCCGATCTGAGTGACGACAAGCCGTTCGAGCTCTCCCTTCGCGTTGGCCTCATCAATTTTTCGCGGCGAAATCCTCCTTCGCTAATTGGTGTCGAGCTAGGAAGGAAGGAGACGTATGGCCATTACAAAGTAGCAGCTGTCTTTGGTCGTGGCCTCCGGATCGGCATTTCGGCCGACGGCAGGCTCAAGGTTGGGGATCAAGAAGGATCCGAGAACCTAAGAAGCGGAATCGAGAACATCAGGCTGACAATCCGGCGGACCAGCGACAAGCTGGAGGTTACGGCAGAGGCAGTGGGTGGAAACGCCACAGACACAATCACCTTGATGGGCGATGAGGTTCCAGATCTCGGCGGCCCTGTGGCAATGCTCTCTCATCTGGTCTCGATGAAGAACACAGATTTTGTAGCCGACTCCTGGTTTGACGATTTCTCCCTGTCTGGTGAAGCGGTCAACCACCACCCGAATCGTGCCTTTGGCCCGCTCCTCTTCAGCCAGTTCACGCTGAGCCGTGGGAATCTGAAAATGACCGCTCAGTTCCCTCCTCTTGGTGAAAAGGACGGCCAATTTGCTGAGCTGCAGGCCAAACACTTTGGCTCTTGGCAGACTGTCAATCAAGCCAAAATCGACCCAGTTTCCCGCACGGCTACCTTCCGGGCGAACAACTGGAGAACAGCACTCGATGTTCCCTATCGGATCGTCTGGAACGCTTATGACTCGGAGGGTGAGCTCGTTCGCTCCGAAAAGCACGGTGTCGTTCGAAAAGAGCCGAAGGACCGAGACATGGTCGTTGGCGCTCTCACCTGCTTCTATCAGACCGGCTACCCTTCAGCTGAAATCAGCGAGGGCATCCAAAAACTGAACCCGGACATCTACCTCTTCTCTGGCGACCAGATGTATGAGGGCAATGGAGGCTTTGGAGTCAAGTTCAACGGCCCCTTTGAGATTCAGGTCCTCGATTATCTGAACAAGTGGAATCTGTTCGGATGGGCTTTTGGAGACCTGTTCGTCGACACTCCCAGCATCACGATTCCTGACGACCATGATGTGTTCCACGGCAATGTGTGGGGCAACGCTGGCAAACATATCAGCGGCACAGGCAAGGGCGCAGACTTCCAGGATGGCGGCGGCTACAAGATGGGTCCCGACTTTGTCAACATGGTCCAGCTGACGCAGACGAGTCACCTTCCAGATCCTGTCGATCCTACACCGCTCGATAACGGGATCGGCGTCTACTACACCGATCTGGAATACGGCGGAATCAGCATGGCGGTTCTTGAAGACCGCAAGTGGAAGTCGGCTCCGCGAGAGATCCTTAAGGATGCAGATATATGGAACGGATTCATCCGGAACCCTGATTTCGATATGAGGGAGTCAGATCATCCACAAGCAGTGCTGCTGGGGCGCCGCCAAGAGGACTTCCTCGCTGAATGGGCCACGGATTGGCAGGAAGGCATCAGGCACAAACTGGTCCTTTCCCAGACCGTGTTTTCTTGTCAGCAGACCCTTCCTCGGGGTGAGAAGAACGACCAGAACGTGCCAAGTCTGCCGATCCCAGCCCTCGGAGAGTATCCGCCAGACGATATGCCTGTTCGAGACTTCGATTCAAACTCCTGGCCTCAGACCCCACGAAACAGGGCGGTCGATATTCTTCGGCAGGCGACTGCGCTTCATGTAGCCGGCGATCAGCACCTCGGCAGCTTGATTCAATACGGCGTCGGCGAAGAGATCAATGGCCTTCTCGCCTTCTGTACGCCGAGCATCTCCAACGTCTGGCCGCGACGCTGGATGCCGATCACTGAGGGTGAAAACCGCAAGCCAGGCAGTCCGCGCTACACCGGCGATTTTGTCGACGGCTTCGGCAACCCGCTGCGCGTGCACGCCATCGCCAATCCCCGCAAGACTGGGATGAAGCCGTGGCCCGTGTACGACAAGGCGACAGGCTACAGTGTGATCCGCTTTGGAAAAGACTCCGGAGATATCCGGATCGAGTGCTGGCCCCGATGGATATCCGACCCGACCGATCCAGCAGCGAAACAGTACGACGGCTGGCCGTTCAGCTACAAGACCATCGATCTGCTGATGGAAATGTCTGCTGGTGTCGTTGGGCCACTGTCTGTCCCAGCTGGCGGTGCCGTGGTCGAGTCAATCGATGAGCGCACTGGCGAGATGGAGTACAAGACATGGCTGCCTGAAGGCGAGCACCTGATCCCCTGCCTGAGCGTGACGAGACACACGGTCAAAATGGGCGATCGGATTGTGGTGCAGAGCGAGATCCCTCGACCTCGTCCAGAAAGATCCTGACCCGTTCAGCAATCTGATCACGAATCAGCCGGACAGCTTCAATTGACTGTCCGGCTGGATCATCCAGCTCCCAATCTTCGGTCAGCTGCAGGTGTGCCGGGCACTGTTCCTGTTCAACGCCGCAGCCCATGCTGATCACAAATTCCGAATCGGCAGCAAGTTCAGACGTCAGCAGTTTAGGCTGAAGGCCAACCGTTGATACACCGATCTCGGTGAGAGCTTCAACAGCAAGCGGATTAAGATGATCGCCTGGCGTGGTGCCCGCAGAGACCGCCTTAAGGGAAATCCCCCGAACCGAAGCCAGATGACGAAGCAGTGCTTCGGCCATCTGGGAACGACCCGCGTTATGGACGCAAATGAAAAGGACGGTCAATGAGATCAGCCGACCTGGACGACTTCGAAGGCCTCAATGAGGTCCCCTTCTTTGTAGTCTTCCCAGCCTTCAAATCTCAAGCCACAATCCTGTCCGGCAAACATCTCACCAACGTCCTGCTTGACGTTCTTGAGAGAATCGACAGATCCTTCGTAGACCAGTTCATTGTCTCGCTTGATGCGAACCTTTGAATTCCTTGTGATCTTGCCGTCTGTGACATGACAGCCCGCAACTTTTCCGGCCTTGGTAAGTTTGAATACCGCACGAATCTCAACAGTGCCGTGATGCTCTTCCTCGAACTTCGGCTCGAGCATGCCGATAACCGCCTGCTCGATATCTTCGATCAGTTCGTAGATGATGTTGTAGGTCCGGATCTCGACCTTCTCTTTTTCAGCCTTCTGCTTGGTGCCGCCTTCTGGCTTGACATTAAAGCCGACGCAGATGCCGCCGCCCGCCGAGGCGAGAAGCACATCGCTCTCAGTAATCGGTCCGACGCCGGTGTGAATCACCTTGACATCGATTTCATCGATATTGATGTCGTCGATCAGGCCCTTGACAGCCTCAACCGAACCCTGTACGTCAGCCTTGATAATCAGGTTGAGCGTCTTAACATCATCTTCTTTGCCCAACTTTCGGATGTCACGCAGAGTGACTCGACGTTTCGGACCAACACGAGAGGCGCTCTTGTCTGCGTCGAGTAGGACCTGCACCTTGTCACGAGCCTGCTTCTCTTTGGCAACAATCTCGAGGCGATCACCAGCAAGCGGAACTTCGCTCAAACCTAGAATCTCGACCGGAGTTGAGGGGCCAGCTTCGGTAAGTCGATCGCCAGCGTAGTTGTGCATCGCTTTGATCTTGCCGTAGGCTCGGCCTACAACTGCGATGTCGCCGTTTTTGAGGGTGCCTTGTTCGATCAGCACCGTGGCCACAGAACCTCGACCGCGTTCGAGCTTGGCTTCAACAACAACACCTGTAACTGAGGCAGCTGGGTCAGCCTTGAGCTCCATCACCTCAGCTTCAAGAAGAATTCGTTCGAGCAGCTCTGGAACACCCTCACCAGTTATCGCGGATACGTTGCATGTAGCGACCTGACCACCAAAGGCCTCTGGGACGATTTCATGCTCTGTCAGCTGCTGCAGCACCCTGTCGGGGTTTGCACCAGGGACATCGATCTTGTTCACCGCGACGATGATCGGCACTTTCGCGTTCTTCGCGTGATTGATCGCCTCAATTGTCTGCGGCATGATCCCGTCATCTGCAGCAACGACCAGAATCGCAATGTCAGTGACCTGCGCACCACGGGCTCGCATCGCTGTAAAGGCGGCGTGTCCCGGTGTATCGAGGAAGCTGATAAGGCCTTGAGGCAGCTCAACCTGATAAGCACCAATGTGCTGAGTGATTCCGCCGTGCTCTTTTGAGACGACATTGGCCTCCCGGATGTAATCGAGCAGCGAGGTCTTGCCATGGTCAACATGGCCCAAAATCGTCACGACAGGAGGTCTGTGTACAGCCGTCTCTTTGGGCGCCTCAACTTTCTTCGGCTTGGCCGCTTTCTTCTTTTCACCCCAAGAGATTTCGAGGCCGAGCTCTTTTGCAACCTTCTCGGCAACCTCGTTCTCCAAGGCGGTAGTCAGGGTTGCCATAACCCTCAGCTTGGTGACAAGAATCTTCTGAATATCTTTGTCTTTAACACCAAAAGCCTGCGCAAGGTCGCGCGGAGTCGGCTTAGGAGCCAAGCTGACGCTGCTGGAGCCTTCCAGCTCCTTCAGCGCCTCTTCTACAAGATCGAGCTCATCCTGCTCGACCTCTAGTGACTGGCCTTCGGCCGACAGGCCTAAATCTGCGAGCACACCATGGACCTGTCCAGGTGTGAGCTTATGTTTTCCAGCCAGTTCTGAGATTGAGACCTGCATTCCGATTCGTTTTACCTCTTGACGTTCATGAGGGCTGTGCCCAGCAGGTCCGCCTGCTCGGCACTGACTCGCCTCTTGAGTGCTCGACTCAAGACACTTCGATCAGTCACCTTAGCCAGGCACTGTTCGCTATTGCAAAAGTAGAGCCCTCCAGGACCGACGATCCATCGATTCTCATGTTCGATCCAGCGGCAGCGCGTCAGATCAGACTGAGCGATCCTGCTTCGGCAAGCGGAGCAGGATCGAATTGGTTCAGACGTCAGGCGTCTGGGGCTGCCGATGAGCCCTCCGCAGCCGGTTCAGCAGATTCTGTCTGAGCTGGCGCCTCTGCAGCCTCGGCTGGGGCACCCTCTGTCTTGTCGCCTTCCTTCGGCTCAACGGCCTGATCCTCGCTTCGGATATCGATCTTCCATTCGGTCATCCGAGCAGCTAGCCGGACATTCTGGCCGCCTCGACCGATTGCCAGGGAAAGCTGGGAGTCGGGCACCACAACATAGGCGCTCTTCTCTTCCTCGTTAAGCTTGATCGAATTGACCTTTGCCGGGCTGAGTGCGTTTGTGATGTACTCGCTCGGATCCTCGCTGAACGGCACGACGTCGATCTTCTCAGGTCGCAGCTCGTCCATGATCGCCTGAATTCGGCCACCACGCTGCCCAACACAGGCGCCGACAGCATCGATTCGCTCATCGTGCGATGTGACGGCAATCTTCGTCCTCTGGCCTGGTTCGCGGGCAACGCTGACAATCTCGACGATGCCTTCAGCAATCTCGGGCACCTCAAGGTCGATCAGTTTTCGAACGAGGTTTGGATGTGATCGGCTGACCACAACATCGAAGCCTCGGTGCGACTCATCGATCTTCAGCACGTAGAGTTTAAATCGCTCGTTCGGTCGGTAGTCCTCGGTTCCAACCTGCTCACGCTTCGGCAGTTTGACTTCAGTGCGGTTGACCTGCAGCAGAACATTTGCATCTTCACGCCGTGAAGATGCAAATGTT
>JALGXY010000007.1 GCA_029824495.1 Fimbriimonadia bacterium | reverse complement strand
GAACCAGCTTGACGACCGCAGGCGTCTTTGCACCGTTCGGCAATGCTGGGCCGACCTTTGTCAGCGCTGCACAGATTCGACCCCCCGGACCGTTTGCAAACGATGACACGATCATCGTCTGTGATCTGGTCGGACGAGTTGCTTCGATTGAGGCAGACACTGGCGCTCTGAATTGGCAGAGTGTTGAAGTTGCTAGCGGCGCATCTGCTGCTCCGACTTTTGTATTCCTCGAAGCTTATCGAACCACGAGCGGCACTCCTCAGCAGAATGTCCCGTGTGTACTGATCCCCTCAAACGCCGGAAGCATCGTGGGCGTGATGATCAACGGTCAGACCAACTCGATTGGTGAGCGGCGTGTCTACCAGTACAACATGACTGGTGGTCCTGCCTCGCCCATCGCTGTTGGCGGCTGGAGACCTTCTGATACGTACTGCTGGTTCTATGCCGGCGACGCATCTGGTCAGTTCTTCGCCTTTAATGGTGATGATCCATCATTCATCACTCCGGGCCGTGTCCCAGGGACACGAGACTTTACAGAAGACGATCCAGGTTCAAGCGACCTTTCAAACATCTTCTCTTCTAACCGCATTCTGCTGGTCTCGCCCGAATCCCACAAGGATCTGGCGACAAAACTGCGAGACGGAACTCTGACGCGAGCTGATCTTCTCGATGCAGCAGCAAACGAGTCGATTGCACGACGAATCTTCGACTTTGGTGAGACCCTCTATATCCTTGCCTACGATCTTCCTGCAGCAAGAGGTCCAGGAGCTCCTGGTCAGGGTGTTGGCGGACCTCCGACTCCGGATTACCGCGCAGAAGTGGTCATCACGATCGGCGGAAGACAGATTCGACGACAGGTGCCAGTCAATGACATTCCGACCATGCCGCCTGGCGCAAACTCTCGATTCGTTCTGACTGGACAGCCGCTCCTGCCGACAGGCCGTCGAGGCCTCCGACCAGGTCTGGCTACGGTTGCTCTACGAGCTAGGGCAGTCGGCAACGTCAGTGTCTCGTCTGCTCTCGTACCACTCGGTCCGGTTGCAACAAACGGTGAGATCAGAATTGCTAACCCACTCGCCCTCTTCTTTAATGAGGTGGGACACGTACCGGCAAGCGGCGCTTGGAACTCTGTTGGAGACTCGACCGACGCAACATTGCCGATCAACCTCGTCAATGGTTCTCCAGGCATCGACGCTGGCGGTCAGGCTGGCCCGAACAAGGAATCGACGAACGTAGTGCTGCCTGGCGCCTACTTTGGTCCAAACTTCAATCTGAACGGCGACGACGTAGCCCACGGTTCGACCGGCGGACTGCGCGTAACAGTCCGAGACAGAAGTCTGATGTTTATGGTTCTCAATCGAGGACTGCAGAACGTCAAGCTTGAATCGGACGACTACTCGTGGCAGGTTCGAAACATCTCCAACGGTACGATCACAGATCGCAACATGTGGAAGCCGCTGTCGGCCAACACCGGCGCGTCCTACCCTGGCTTTGAAGATCTGCCGACCCTGGAGCCCAATCTCAGCATCGACTATCCGGATATCGACGGCAGCAGATTGAGTGCAGCCAAGAGCAGTTTCGGACGAGTCCAGAATCCGATCTTTAGTGGTGTTGGTCTCAACATGCCGCTGGTGACAGCAGCAGACAAGACGACCTACTTCACTCGAGCTGGATTCGAAGTGCAGATGATCCGAACTCTACAGTCGACGTTCTTCGATCTGACGGTTGATGTCCCGCGATATCAGCCTGCTTCGGGCCCGACATATGCACCATCTGCTTCTCGGCCCGGCTATAGAGGTCATGCGCAGGTCTACGTCGAAGCAGGAAGCACAGGATTCTCTGCAGGACAAGACACCTATCGAACGTTTGCCAACGCGATTCGAATCGGGGCAGACGAACGATTGTCTATCGGAACGCCGACAGTCGACCTCGGGTCGATGCCTTCTGGCGCCGGCTTCGATGGTGGACCTCCGGCTGGATTGCCTGGTGTCCGAGGGCCGATCGCTCCGTGGGATCCGACTTCGTCGTTCCGGCCATACAACTCGGCTCACGACAATATGTTCGATGACTTTGTTGTCTACAACGAAGGAAACGTGAACCTGCTGAATGTTCGTGTGGCGAAAGCATTTGATCGAACAACAGGACTCGGCATCAACCGAATCTTCCGACCAGTCGAGCTGCTGGCTCCCAGCCTGCACGACTTGAGCTGGCTTGACGGCCCGCTGCATATGTTCTCCAGCCTCGATCCGCTCTACTCAAACACGGGCAGAGCATCACAGGATCCTGAAGCGAGAAACATCCTGCAGAAGCCGCGACCTGGCGATGCTGCACCGACAAGGCTCAGCACCAACCCAGTTCGAAGGCCGAACGTCAATCTTGGTGTCACCGGTGGAACGCTGCTCAACGCAGTGACCTATCCGCCTGGAGACCCACGAATCGGCGTCTCAACTCCACTTGGCGCCCCCAGCGGCGAGTTCCTTCGCCGAATCTGGGTCTTTGAAGACTCGCTTGGCAGCAATGGCGCCACACCAGAGACTCCGTCTCTCGGCCCGCGCCAGACCGGTGGAGCTCTTGATCCTAACGATACGGAAGCGTACAGCGATCCGCCGATGAATCTGAAGTTCACGGTTCGCGAAGCCCGTATGACCAACCGACCGACAACAAAAGCGGCGCCGAATGTCGACACGCTTGTTGTTGGGAATGAGGATCACTATTGGCAGAATCGACAGCCGACCGCTCTTAGAACCGGCGCAGGCTCGATGCTGACTGCGTTTGCGTCGAACCGACTGAATGCGGCAAACCTGCCTGGATTCGGAGCTCGAACCAAACTTGAAGCTGATGAAGCGAATCTCGATACGTGGCGAATCTATCTGACCGGACTGGGCGGCTCCGTGCCGAACTCAAGTGTTGGCCAGAGTCCGATTCGGGACCTCAACAACTTCATTGCTGGTTCAGCCTCGCGCTGGCAGACGCCTCTGGCGATTGTCCCAGCGGCCGGCAGCCCGCTGTCGCTGTTCTCAGTTCCGAATCACACTATGGTCCCCGGATCGGCAGACTTCCACTCCCCCAGCTTCGCAGCAGCCGGATCTCATGATCCTCTGTCAGGAGGCACAGGAACGCGGCCTTCTCAGTCGACCCGCTACCTCGCCTATCTTGGTGAAGCGGAAGCAGTTGATGGGCAGGGCACCAGAAAGTCGGTCAGCCAGATCATGATCTCGAACGTTGATCTCTCCACAGGTGCGATTGGTGGTGAATTCGGCGTCCCCTACGATGAGTTCGGGTTCAAGTCGAGGCCAAGCATCACCCAGCAGGGAGGCCTTGCCACGGTGATGTATACGACCTATACGAGCGCTGCAGGTCAGATCAACTGGACAACCTTCAACGGTTCTGGATTCACGACGCCGCGGTCACTTCCGATGGGACGAGCTTTCGACTGGGTGGGAGCACCTTCAACGGTTCTCCGCCGATATCGAAACTCCGATGCTGAAGGTTCCCTTGAGACGACATTCGCGGCTCGGCGTCGAGGCAGAAGCCTCTCCGAGACGATGATGGCTCGACTCGCGACGGGGGCAGATGGTCTTCCGATCGCCGTACCGGGTCAGACATGGGATTCAGAGTTCGGCGCGATGCGGCCGTTCGGTCCTCGAATCGATGAGCTTCAGCTCGACACGACAACCGGCGCCTACTGGGCTCCTGGCATGATGTGGCGGCTGAGCCCGAGCGATCTTGACTTTGTGGCCAGCCCGACCTCGATTCAGATTCTTGACGGTTCTGGTACGAATATGATCGCGCCGGCAACGGCGCAGGTCAGTGCAGATGGTCGAACGATCTCAGGCATGACGCCCTTCGGCGGAACTGTCTCGCTCGACACGATCACCGGCTCAGTCAGGTTTGACGGCGCGGTGATTCCTCGCAGCGCCAGGATCTTCGTGCGGTACGCACCGTTCTACATCTCAGTAATGTCAGGCGGCTCGTCCAATACGCGATCAGCCAGTTCAGCATTCGATGACCGACTTCTCGGCATCTATGTTCACCCGACAGATTCTCAGCGAACGAAGCTGACCGACCTCAGTTACTGGGCTCGTGAATCAGGTGCTCCGGCCCAGCCGACAGACCCGATCCGGTGGGATCGCACGTTCGTGGCTTCGACTCGAACATCTAATGATGGATCGCAGAGCGCCCGCCCGTCCTTCAAGACACTGCGCTTCGGCGTCCAGCTGCCGACACCCATTGCGGTTGACGCGGCCGGAATCGCTCAGCTCAGCATCAACTGGACAAGCGGCATCGGAGGCTCGGACCTGGTCCCGGCATTCGAGCGGTTCTATCAGGTCGATCCGGCCAACGGCAGGGTCTATCTGATGTCGGGTGCTGAAGATCGGTTGATCAACATCACCTACACGCAGGCTGACACCACCGGTGCAGTCGTAGGTGGTTCTGTCACTCGGCAGGAGCGTGTGGTGCTCGTAGAAGAGACTGCAGAGCGGACCGTGCCGATCGAACAGGCAACAAACGAGAGTGATCTTAGGATCTTCCTCGACCCGTCTTCGATCGACTTTAACGGACCTTCTGTTGAGACAAGACGGCCTGGCTTGGTCTGGCTCTTCTGGACCAGCACAAGATCCGGCGGATCGGACGTCTATTTCCAGACTCTGGCCCCGAGATTCTCGGTGATTCCGCCCGGTTAGCCGAGCAGAACACCCTGGTAAAAACAACAGCCGCTTTCAGATTCAGAAAGCGGCTGTTCTGTTTTGAAACCTTTAACCCTCTCAATAGCGTCTTTTTCGGTGGACCCAGCCGTCTTTGTCGGTTGACAGCCGAGGTGCTTGAGTGCTATCATTTAGTTCGCGCTCACCTCAGGGGGCATTGGGTTAAGGCTTCATGGCGAAAAAGCTGAATAAAGTGCTGGGTGTCGATTTCGGCAGCCAGTTCATCAAGATTGCCGAAATCAGTCAACAGGGCGGCCGTCCTGCAGTGACTGCTTTGGGCATTGCGCAGACACCAGAAGGCGCCGTTGATCATATGGGGATCAGCGACGACGCTGGCGCTGCGCTTAGCAGTGTCCTCAAGCAGCTTGCTGCCTCTTCCGGTTCAGGCTCTCCCGATGTGGTCGCCTCAATCGCTGGAACTGGTTCTGTGCTGGTGCGGACTCTCGAAGTCCCTGCCATGAGCAAGGACGAGCTCAAAAAGCACATGGACTGGGAGATCACGCGCAACGTTCCTTTTGCGGAGCCCGATCCGGTCAGCGCATACGAAGTTTACGAAAGCGAGGCTGGAGCCCAGAACGTGGATGTCGTGATGGCTATTGCTCCTCCTTCGAAGGTGAGCAATCTTTCCCAGCTCGTCAAAAAGTCCGGCAAGAAAGCAGCCGCTTTTGATGTAGAGCCGCTTGCTCTGGCCCGGCTGCTGGCTACGTCCGGCAGGGCAGACCTCGCTGGCAAAACAGTCTGCGTCGTTGAGATCGGTCATAAAACAACTGCGATCAACATGTACGAGGATGGTCAGCTTCTGATGCCTCGACAGGTCCCGATTGGTGGAGAGCTCTTTACTCGAGCGATCTCTGAAGGCCTGAACGTTTCGATGGAAGAAGCCGAAGATATTAAGATCAACAAGGCGAAAATCATCGATGCTGCCGCCAGCGCACCAGTTGCTGGTGGAGGCGACTGACGCAGCCGCCAGCGCACCTGTTGCTGGTGGAGGCGACTTTGCTCCCTACAACCCATTTGCGGATGCTGGAGCAGAGGGCGACGCGCCTGCTGCAGCGGAAGAAGCGCCGGCAGATGTGCCGGAGCCTGCAGCCGCAGCCGATGTTGATGAAGAGACGATGAAGATCTACAATGCGATCGCATCGGTTCTGGACGAATTTGTTGCTGAGATTCGACGCTCGGTCGACTACTTCCGAAGCAAGGGCGGAAACGTGGACAACGTTTTCCTTTGTGCCGGCGGAAGTAGGATGAACGGCCTGGTCGATTATGTGAACAGCTCTGTCGGCATCACGACAGAAGTGCTCGATCCCTTCGCTGCTCTTGAGATCAGCGCCAAAAAGGCAGACCCGACTCTCCTGGAGGAGTCAAAGCA
>JALGXY010000006.1 GCA_029824495.1 Fimbriimonadia bacterium | reverse complement strand
GCCTGTGGGACAGCCCCGCGACCCAATATGACGTCGCCTCCAGTCCGGTCAAAACTGATGTCATCAAAGCCATGGCCGAGAGCTGCAGGAAGTACGGCATTGAGCTGGGACTCTACTATTCTCTTTGGGACAGAAACTGGCGTGACGGCATCATGCGCAATGCCTCGAGCATCACGTACAGCGACCAGGACAGCCGCGACTATCTCGAGTATATGAGCGGGCAGATCACGGAGCTGCTGACTAACTATGGCGATATATGCGAGCTATGGCTCGATGGCGGCTGGGTGTTGGCTCGAGAGCAGTGGCACATCCCGGAGGTCTACAAGCTGGTCAAGTCTCTGCAGCCAGACTGCCTGGTTGGCGTCAACTGGTCGATCGGGCTGCACGAGAACCCAGATCACCATCCGGTTCGACCAGCCGACTACAATAAGGGTCTGCCGATCCGGTACTTCCCCAGCGACTTCCGCCTGGGCGACCCGATGCTGCCGGAGTTTCCTGACCCGAAGCTCTACTCTGGCCCAGATAAAGAGCTCTACTACCTGCCGTTCGAGTCCACCATCACGCTCAACACCCACTGGTTCTGGCATCCGTACGACAAAGGCCTGATGAGCGTAAGTGAGCTGGAGAGGCTCTATGAGCGGTCAACCGCACAGGACAACGTGCTGATCCTGAATTCTCCGCCGAACCGGCAGGGGTTGATGGATGAGCAGAACGTCGTCAGAATGCGTGAGGCGGCAGCGCGGCTGGGGGCAGCTCCGGGCAGGCCGATTCCGAAGAACCTGCTCAGCGGTGCAGAGGCGTCTGCGAGCAGCGCGCTTGCAGACCACGGAGCTGAGCTCGCAGTCGATGGGAATCCTGCAACTTTCTGGTCTGCTGACAGCCCGCAAGCAGCGCTCACTCTCAAGCTTTCGGAGGCGGCTGCGATCCACAAGGTCCGGATCAGAGAGCAGCCGGGAGATGCGGGATATGCCGTAGAGAGCTTTGTCCTAGAAGCTCTGGTGGATGGGTCTTGGATCGAAGTTTTTAGCGGCGACCGAATCAGATCATCGCGGCTGATTCAATTCCCGCCCGTCATGACAGACCAGCTGCGGCTGAGGATCACGAGGGCATCGGCACGACCGAGCATTGTCCATATCGCTGCCCATGAGGCTGACAAGTCCTAACCAAATGGTTAGGACTTGTCAGCCCGCAAGCACGACACCCATCACCTGCTGATCCCAGTTGGTGTAGGTGTTGTACTGGCCGCGGAGCCAGAGCAGAAGGGTCTTGTCGCTGCGCCACTTCGGCACGATCGGCCTCAGATTGTCCACATTCGAGTTCTCCGTTATCGCCGTCCATGTCCAGTCTATTCCGCCGTTCGCGGTTTCGCCTCGGTAGATCTCGTAGTGGTCGGTCAGCGAGCCTGATCTTGGATCAATCTCTGTCGAAACATAGACCACGTTCGGGTCATCTGGATCGATCGAAGCCAGCCCCGTATAGTCGCGCTCGCGGTCGTACATGAATCGACCAGCTTTCGCCAGCTCGTGAACGCCCCAGGAGAGCCCGTCCCAGCGGCCATAGAAGAACCGGTGATCGTAGTGATCATCATTCACTCGGGCGGTCGTGATCACAACCGGACGGCCCTCGCCGTCGATCTCCGTATCCATGTTCCAGGCTCGGGTCATGACCTCGCCGTTAAAATGTGATCCGCTGCGGAACAGCCTGGTCAGGTCAGCCGGCTTCTTCGCCTCAAAATCAAAGATGTTCTCGTCGACCAGCTCGCCCGTCGATTTGAAGAGCTGACCATCCCGAATGAAGCCGTGATAGATGTTGTTCAGGAACAGCCGGGGGTGGGTCTCTGTAGACGTGAAATGAATCGCCTGACCGTCGCTGTTGTAGCGTAGATAGGCTGTGTTGCTGTTGAGCAGAAAGCCGGCCCGTCGCCAGGTCGTGCCAAAGTCATCTGATACGTACACGTTCGGGTTGCGTTTGACCGTGCGAGAAAAGTTGTAGAGCCTGCCTTTTCCGCCGTTGTCGTTTGGCAGATAGTGGACGTTGTTGTAGGTGACTCCGCCTTCAAGAACCTTCAGCGTCTTTTCTGGCCCCCAAGCAGTGGGATCACCAGGATTCGTCGAGATCCTCCACCGCGTGTAGGGGTCTGAGCCATGACGGCTGTACATCGCAAGGTATCGACCGTCCGGCCGAATCCAGAGCGCCGGGTCGTTGTGGTCATCCGCTTCGAACTGATCTGCCAGTTCAAACACGCCCTGCTTGCCGGAATTCAGCCTCCGCCAGAGGATGGTGACGTCGCCATGTCTACTGTCTCCCTTCTCTGTATGGGTCACCGACCCGGCCAGCAGCAGAGGATCATCTCGGTTTGACTGATCGATGATCGCCCTCTCATCCTGGAACCAGCACCAGGCGCCATTGGGAGCTGCGTCAGATCCGGTCAGCTGAAACACACCCTCCGGCATCGAAGGGGCAGATCCCAACAGAGATCCAGCGGCGAGGACAGCAGAGGCCAAGCTGATCATTGTCAGGCCAGGATACTGATCTTCCGGCAGCCTGGTGTATGATGAGGGTCACCAGAGCGGGCGTAGTTCAGCGGTAGAACGTCAGCTTCCCAAGCTGGATGTCGCCGGTTCGATTCCGGTCGCCCGCTCCAGTTTTAGCCGCCTAGCGAACCTTCATAGTCGACAGCGATCACGGGAATTTTCTTGTCTCTCGCCCGGCTGGGCAGATGCAGCTTGAGTGAGCCATCGTCCTGATTGTCGAAAAGAACGGTACGGCTACCTTCGAGCATAGTTGCTGACTCAGCTTTGACATCTTTCAGCACAAGCACACCATCTTCTGGCCACTCGTAGACATGCACGTAAAGCCTGCTCAGATCTGCCCGATGGGTGAACTGAACGCCTTCTTGGCTCGGCAGAGGGCTTCGAGTCGCGGCGTAGATCGACTGGCCGTTGACCGCCAGCCATTCGCCCATCGCAGCGATCCTCTCGACCTCAAAGTCAGCGAGTGTTCCGTCGGCCTTCGGGCCGAGATTGAACTCGACATTGCCTCCGTCTGAGACGACATCAACCATCATCCTCAGCGTGTCCTTGATGCTCAGGATGTTGCTGGCCGGCTCGTTGCGGTTGTAGCCATAGCTGTTGCCGAATCCACGCCACATCGCCCACGGCTTGGTTCGGTCGATGTCAGCCACGTATTCCACGTGATAGAAGTCGCCGTAGACGCCACGTGTGTTGGGTGTGCCCTCTCTGCCGCCGCCAAACCGATCGTTGATCAGGACCTGCTGGCCTCGCTTCGCTGCCTGGTTGAAGTAGTAGGCCGTAATCTGGCGGGAACGCCAGTAGACGTAGCCGTGATCCCATTCTCCGTCGAAGCAGAGGTAGTCAGGCTGGAAGTTGTCGATCAGCTCCTTGACTTGCGGGATCATGAAATCGTCGACATACTCGCCATCAACTCCATCACCGTCCACGTCAACTGGTTTGCGATAGCCGTCGTACCGATGGCCATCCTTCTGGTCCACATAGCTGGGGTTGTGCCACTCGTAAAATGAATAGTAGAAGCCGATCTTCAGTCCGTTGGCTCGTGCCGCATCAGTCAGCTCTCGAAGCAGGTTGCGCTTCGGCCCCATCTTCGCTGAGTTTCGATCGGTGTACTTTGAATCCCACAGGCAGAAGCCATCGTGGTGCTTCGCGGTGATAAAGAAATACTTGACACCGGAGTCGGCGAAAAACTTCATCAGCTTGTCCGCATCAAAATTCTCGGTGAAATAGCCGTCGATTTCGCCGGTCTTCAGGTTCTTCGTGCCGTTGATAAACGAGTCGTAGTGGACTCCGCCGTATGTGTCTTCGTGATACTGCTTGACAACCGGATTGCTGTCCATCCATTGGCGATACCACTCGGCATAGGCGACGCCATAAGGAGAGTCTTTGTGCGCTGTCCAGCCGGGCACCGCATAGGGGCCCCAATGGGCGCTGAGCCCGATCTTGTCGTGCTGAAACCACTCCGGAAGGGGGTGTTTGCCGAGCGAATCCCAGTTGGGCTGATAGGGTCCGGCCAAGACAGTGTCTTCGAGCAGCGGATGCATCGGACCGAGCGGCGGCTCCTGCCTTGCTGCAGGGTTCGCTTCACCAGATCTTGCAGGCAGTCCGGCAAAGTAATCACCTGGAATCTGAGGGGTTGCTGCGGCCGCGATGATTGCAGACTGAACAGCGAAAGCGAGGGCTATAGGCATGGGCAGGCTCAGTGAGAACTGTACCTTTGACCATCAAATCCTGACACTGCATCTCTCAGTCAGGATCGTCTTTGCTCATCGAAACCTTGTCCAGACAAAGGAACGGCCCGCCATTTCGGCAGGCCGTTCTTGGTGTCAGTTGAGTTGAATCAGGAGCCGAACATCCAGCGGTCCGATTTCTTGGACTTCTTGCTGTGTGCGCTGCAGTGTTCGCACTTGCCGCCGTGGTTCATGCCGTGCATTTTGCCGTGGCCGCCGTGGTTCATGCCGTGAGCCTTGCCGTGCATTTTGCCGTGGCCGCCGTGGTTCATACCGTGAGCCTTGCCGCGCATTTTGCCGTTGCCGCCGTGGTTCATGCCGTGAGCCTTGCCGCGCATCTGGCCGTGTCCGCCGCGGTTCATGCCACGCGCTTTGCCACGCATCGGCCCGCGAGCGCCAACCATGCCTTGGCCCTTCATTCGGTTGGCCATTCCTTTGCGCATTGCCTGCATCTTGGCTCGTGCCTCGGCAGGAGTCATGCGCCCAGCCTGAACAGCCTTTCGGATTTCCATCCCGGCCTTCATCATCCGCTCTCGCATCGCAACGCCGCGCGCCTGATCGCCAGCCATTTCACGCCGCTCAACCCGAATTCGAACTTCGCGCTGCTGGTCGCCGCCACGTCGCATCATCATTCGTCGATCGCCGCCATCGGCCAGCTGCTTGCGGACTTCGGCCATCGTTTTCCGACCCTGCTCGGGTGTCATCTCACCCATTTCGACCGCCATTCGAATTCGTTTGCCGATTTCAGCCATCATCTGCTCCGGATTGTGATCGCCGCCTTCACGTTTGATCACAATTCGCCGCTCCTGATGCTCGCCGGGCTTATCGGATCCAGCCTGCATCTTCATCCGCTTCACCATGGCCTCCATTCGCTCTTTGGCCTGTTTTTCGGTGATGCGTCCAGATTTGACAGCTTTGGCAAGCTCTTCACGAGCCTTGGCGATCCTCTCTCGTCTCATGCGCTGCTGAGCCGGGGCACGATCTGTCTGCTTTCGATCGGTCTGCTTACGATCGGTCTGCTTACGATCCGAAGGCTTGCGATCTGACTGTGCTTTGAGAGCCTTGGTCAGCCGCTCCATCCTCTGTTTGGCCTGCTCTTCGGTGATTCGGCCAGCCTTGACGGCCCTAGCAAGTTCAGCTTTGATCTCAGCGAGCTGCTCGCGAGTGATCCTGCCCTGCTTTGCCTCGCCTTTGGTCCGTTTCTGCTCTTTGGAGCGCGTCTGCTTCTCTGTCTTCTTCTGCTCACCACGCTGTTCAATCGGCGCAGCTGCCGCGACTGCGACACACGCGATCAATGCTCCTGCAAACAGCATTTTCATCGTCTTTTTCATATCTAAAATCTCACTCAGCGGTGATGTCCGCCTTCTTCAGTCTCTCATACGTTGGATTGAGAAGAGAGTTCACCTACATATCTTTATCTTAGCCTGAAAGCCCCTCAAACCACTCGTCGTGGATCTTCAGCAACTCCGCCCGTTTCGCTGGGTTTT
>JALGXY010000005.1 GCA_029824495.1 Fimbriimonadia bacterium | reverse complement strand
CTCCCCATCCAAGTGTTCCCGCTGTCCCTTCATGACGGCACTACCCCGACGGAGTTCCGTCGGATGATGTGATCGAAGCGAAGCTGCGCGAGCTGCTCGACTGAGATTGGTTGATTGAATCCTATGGGCAAGCAGCTGTTGGCTGGTCTGGTGTTGCTCCTGGTTGGATGCAGCGGCGGTGGAGTCTCTGGTCCGGTCGATTCCTCTGGCCGCTTGTCGAGCGATGCTGCAGGGCACAAAATCGAACTGCTGACCTATCCCGGCTGCGCTCAGACAGAGGTTTTGGGTGACCGAATGATGAGTGTGCTCGCCAAGCTGGAGCATAGTGCTGGTTTTGAAGTCGTTCAGATGGATGAGCTCTCGCCAGATGATCTGAAGACCGGCTATGGCTCTCCAACCGTTCTGGTCAATGGATCAGACCTGATGGGCCATGATCCTCCGGCCGAACCTGCCGCCCCCTCATGACGCAGCTATCCCGACGGAGTTCCGTCGGAAGAAGTGATCGAAGCGAAGCTGCGCGAACTGCTCGGCTGAGATTGGTTATAGTAGAGCCGTATGGGGAAGAAGCTCGTTGTCATTCTGAGTCTGATTGTCATCGGTTTGACGCTGACTGGCTGCTCCGAACCTGAAAACCAAAGTCAGGCGATCCCATCCGAATTCAGCGCGGTGCTGCATGCCCACTCTGGAGAAGTATTCTCTGTCAATACCAGTGGCCCTCTGGCTGCGCCGCATGACCTTCTAGGCCTTGAATTCGGCGACTTTGAACACCTGAAATCGTCGGAGGGACGGGCTCTTTCAGATGAAGAACTAAATGCGCTCCTAACCATCCTTGAAGCTTGGGGGCAAAGCGAGAAGACGACGCTGGCATTGTGCGCTCACGATCCAACCGTAGTCACGAGGTTGTACACCCCGGGAGAAGTGATAGATGTGAGCATCAGCGCCTCTTGCAGCCATCTGATGCTGAAGAATGTCACGACGGGAAAGAGCGAGCAGATCGGTGCGGATGCTCTCTACGATGAACTGCTCGAATGGGCGGAGTCCATCGACCCAATTTCAATGAAGCCGACCCAGCCTTGACACCCTCCGGACCAGCTATAATTCAGCCCTGCCATGCAACATCAGGATTCCTGGCATTCAGACCGAATCAAAGAGGAATGCGGCGTCACCGGGATCTACACCCGGGCCGGCGGCGCAGCTCGTTTGAGCTTCTTCTCTCTGTTCGCTCTGCAGCATAGAGGACAGGAGTCTGCAGGCCTCGCGGTCAGCGATGGCGACAAGGTGCACATGCACCGCGGCATGGGCCTGGTGAGCCAGGTATTCAACGAGGAGATCCTCGAAACGCTTCCTGGTGACCTGGCGATCGGCCACAACCGATACTCCACAACTGGCGCCAGCGCCATCCGTAATGCTCAGCCGATCTACTGCACCAGTTCGATCGGTGATATCGCGGTCGCTCACAACGGCAATCTGATCAACACTGCTGAACTGCGGGAAGAGATGCTTGCGGCAGGCGAACACCTTGAGACTACGGCTGACAGTGAGCTGATCGCCCGCCTGATCTCCAACAGCCTTCATCTCGGCGTCGAAAATGCAGTCTCTCATGTCATGAAGAAGATCAAGGGCGCCTATTCAGTGGTGGTCTTGACCAAGAACATGATCGTCGGCTTTCGAGACCCGTGGGGGATCCGCCCGATGACGGTAGGCAAGCTTGAAGATGGATGGATGGTCGCCAGCGAAACCTGTGCGTTTGGTCCGATCGGAGGCAAGGTTGTCCACGAGCTGAAGCCTGGAGAAGCGGCCATCATCGACCGCGACGGCATGAGGCTGGCTCAGGCGAGCAAAACCGAACGTCCGGCGATGTGCATGTTCGAGTTCATCTATTTCGCACGCCCTGACTCGGTGATGTACAACACCACACTTTATGGCGCCCGTGAAAGGATGGGCGTCGAATTGGCAGCTGAGCACCCGGTCAACGCCGATGTTGTCGTTCCGGTGCCCGATTCCGGCATCCCGGCAGCGCTCGGCTACAGCAAGGCATCAGGCATTCCGTACACCGAAGGGATGACCAAGAGCCGCTACATTCACCGAACCTTTATCCAGCCAGACCAGCGCATGAGAGAGCGGGGCGTGCAGATGAAACTGAGCCCGATCGCCGAGCATGTCGAAGGCAAGAGCATCGTCCTGGTAGACGATTCGATCGTCCGAGGAACGACCACGACTCAGATTGTCAAAATGATGCGCGAGGCTGGAGCGACAGAGGTCCATGTCCGGATCACGGCTCCTCCGATCAAATACCCCTGTTTCTACGGCATCGACATGGCGAGCAAAGGCGAACTCGCCGCCGCTGTCATGACCGTCGATCAGATTCGTGACCATCTGGGAGCTGACACCCTCGGTTATCTGAGCATCGACGGGGCTGTGAAGGCTGTCGAGCGAGACTTCACCAGGAACAAATTCTGCCTCGCATGCTTCAGCGGTGATTATCCGATACCAGTGCCGAAGAACATGACTAAAATGGCATTTGAAGAGACGGCAAAATCGGGCGAGATGACCTCCTTCCAGAAGGGTCAGATTCCGCTGTTCGATGCGGAAGAGACCGAAGATTCTTCAGTCACAGAAGAGTGATTGGTGGCGTTCCAGCCGCGCTTTTGAGTGGTCGAAGACCATCTCTGTCAGCTCGTTCCAGCAGTAGTAGATCTCCTCGAGATCCTCACGTTTGACAAACTGGCGGCCTGTTGACTCGAATTGAGGGTCGAGGTCGGTCAGCGAGAGCACTTCGGCCGTATAAGCCTCGGCCCAACGCACCTCTGTCCGCTCCTTAATCTTATAGGCGCCTATGTAGATCAGCGGTCCGAGGACTGCGCCTGCCTCTTCTTGAGCCTCACGCCGCCCAGCGGTCTGGCTGTCCTCGTGAGGTTCGACCCTGCCGCTCGGGATGCACCAGCCACGATCTTCAATGTTGCAGATCAGGAGCTCATCGCAGCGCCAAGGGAAGACGAGGGCAGCAAAAGCTCTCAAAGGCGGCCGGAATGGCGCCTCATAGAACTCCAGCATCTGCCTTCCAACTTTGCCGCAGGGGAATTTCATACAAGCTTCAGCGCAACGGGCTGTTCCAGACGATCACCTTTCCGATCACATTTTCCCGGGGTACAGGTCCAAACCTGCGGCTGTCTTCCGACATCGGCAGGTTATCGCCCATGACGTAGATATGCTTGTCCGGGACAATATACGGACCATTCCTCAGAGGATAGTTCTCTGGATCAGGGACGTTCAACAAGTCTACTTGATCACCCGACAGAGCATGGACTCTCTTAATGATCACTTCACCAGTGTCTGGCCGCTTGACCACCACGATATCGTCGCGCTCGATTTCTCCGACCAGCCAATAGGCTTTGCTGACCAGCAGCCTCTCGCCGCCATCAAAGGTCGGCTGCATCGACTCACCCTGCACTTCAATCGTGCGGAAGGTGAAGAACATGAAGACTGTGAGCACGAGGACAAAGATCAGGAAGGTTCCAAACGTCGTCACGAGCACACGTTTTTTGGGCTTGCGGATCTTCCATGTCTCTTTAGCGCCTCCCGTCATCAGCCTTGTCAGGTTATACTTCACATGCCTGCTGTCTGACAGCAGCCACATCAATGACGGCCCTCAATGAGTTTGTTCAGCCCTGGACCGGGCTGGTCCTGCTGATCTTGACCCTGGCGGTCATCGGCTTGGTCGTCATGTGTCTCGTGTCTCGGCGCAGACTCAACGCAATTCAGTCGAAGTGGCAGTTTCTGTTTGACGAAGTCGAAGGTCAGACTGTGGAGCAGCTCCTTCTGAATCACTTTGACCGAATGAATGAATCTTCAGATCGTCTCGAATCTGCAGAAGACCGGCTCGACCGAGCTGAATCACGGATTCACACCTCCAAGCGATATGTCGGCGTTGTCCGCTACGACGCATTTGAAGACGTTGGCGGTGTTCAGAGTTTTTCCTTGGCGATATACGATGATGATGGCAACGGGGCAGTCTTGACTTCGCAGGTCGGCAGGGAAGCCTCCCGGCTGTTCGGCAAACCTCTTAAGAATGGCGAAGCAGAAGTCGGTTTGACCGACGAAGAGGCAGAAGCGGTTCAGCTCGCCGCAGGAATCAACAGGAGTCAGAAATGAGGCGATCTAAAGCTGATGATGCCGTCCTGATTGAAAGGGCTCAGAAAGGCGACCGTGCAGCCTTCGACACACTCATTGCCAACTACGAGGACAGGGCATACCAGTACGCGTACCGCCTGACCAACAACAAAGAAGACGCCATGGATATCGTGGCGGAGACATTTGTCCGTGTACACGGGGCACTCAAGAACTTTCGTGGCCAGAGTGCGTTCGGAACCTGGCTCTATCGCATTCTCACCAACTGCAGCCTCGATATGAGGAAGAAAGAGAAGCGAAATCAGCACTCCAGCCTTGATACACCGGTCGTGGTGGACGGCTCCACGATGGAGCGGCAGATTGAAGATGAAGGCCCTGGCCCAGGCGAAGAGGCCGAAACGTCAGCCAGAGAAGCCGCGATTCAGATGGCCCTCGGGAACATGCCGGAATACCAGAAAGCGATGCTTGTGATGTACCACGTCGAAATGCAGAGCTATGAAGATATCGCTCAGATCCTTGATCTGCCTCTCGGCACAGTGAAGAGTCGATTGAACCGGGCGAGGATCGCATTAAGGGAACAATTGTCCCAGGATGCGGAACTGTTCCAGATCGGATGAAGTCAAACGAAACAGTTAGGAGCAAATTATGAACGCCAAAAGAGCCAAAGAGCTCTTCTCGGAGTACCGAGAAGGCACGCTGAGCGAAGCTCTCAAGCAGACCCTCGAACGAGAGTTTGCAGCCCAGCCGCACCTGAAGGCTGAGTATGAGGAGTTCTGTTTCAGTGTCGATTCACTTGAGCTTCTGAAAGAGCGCAAGGTCGAAACGCCCGACGAACTGTTCGGCATCGTTCAGGATCGACTAAACAACATTGACCAGTCGGCACGATCTGTCGCTCGACCAGGGGTTTTTGGTTCTTGGCAAAAGCTTGTGATCGGCGGTGCCTGTGCTGCGGCTGTGTTTGGCATCTGGTTTGTCTCGGGCGGTGACAATAGCCTGGCTGGAATCTGGGGTGGAAAGTCACCGATCGGAGTCAGCTCCAGCAACCCCCAACTCGAGTTTGTCAACGGCGAGCTGCGGCTTGTCACCGAAAGCGCTCAGACATTAGAATTTAAAGTCAGCTCTGGTGAGACCGGAGAGGTCTTCGATTCGGTCGTCTCCTCAAACACCAAGCTTGATCGTGCAGTTCGCAACCCTCGGCCTGAGCCGCTGCACTATAAGATCGCCTTTGAAGGTGGTCCCGCAGATATCGAAGTGGTCGTCCCTGGGACATCCCGGCAGGCCTCTGCAGAAGGGACTGGCGCATTGATCGACTTTGTTAAGGTCGCCTCTGTCGTCTTGGGTGCACCGATCCAGATCGATCTGATCAACCAGGATCGACAGGTGAGCTGGTCGATTCCCGAAACCGACGTCGAGAACGGCATTATTGAGTTCCTTCAGTCCGAAGGGATCAGCTCTGAGAAGAGAGAGAACGGTCTGTGGTTCCTTTCAGAAGATCAGCAGTGATCGCCTGAACGGACCGACTCTGTCCTCGAGCGGAGTGCTGGCCAGTTTGTCGTGCAGGGAAGCGACAACACCCGGGGCTCTCTGCCCGTTTTGACCTGATGCCTTTTCAGTCGCATAAGCTGCGGCAAGTCGCTTGGCAATCCTGGCTCTGTTTTCGTCAGAGGTTCTCACACCCTGCAGTCTCCGGGCAGTCTCAACAGACTGTTCTGGAGTCAGGTGCTCCAGCAGATCGGCCAGCCTGTTAATCAAAACTTCCTGTGTCTTGTCTGCTTGAGCAAGACTTGCAAACCCGCTGTACTTTCCACGGTCCATGATCATTACGCCGTCGACGAGCAGGGAAGACGCGTCTCCAAATCGTCCCGCCTCTCTCATCCTTTCTGCGGTGTGGAGGATGCTCTGCGAGACTGCCATCTTCGCCAGATGGATCTGTCCCTTTACGCCGGCCAATCCATGGTCATCAATTGATGCCGGGTAGATATCGAGAAGCTCGTTCTCTTCCGAAAGCCACAGGTCTCGGGCATTGAGAACCTCGTCTTCTGAACTGCTGCGGCCATCCAATGCTTGAGCGGCTTCAACCGGCTCCGCGTAGCGCTGCAGAGCATCTTGGTCGGCCTGCGTATATTCCGGGGAGATCCACGTGGTGTTTGTCGTACGAGCAGACACCGCGATGAAGCTCATCG
>JALGXY010000004.1 GCA_029824495.1 Fimbriimonadia bacterium | reverse complement strand
GACGGCTGCCGCGCACGGTTTGAAGAACTGATCGGCAGCCAGGTCGCCAACTGGCCTGAAGACTGCCGCAGCGGTGTCCTGGTCGAGGAGTATCAGGATTTTCGGCGTGGGAACATCACTCGTCTGGTCAAAGCAGTCAGCGAAGAAGCCCGTAAGATCAAACCAAACCTTAAGATCTCTGCTGCCGTGTTCCGCGACTGGCCGAACTGCCGCGAAACAGTGGCTCAAGACTGGGTGAACTGGATCAAGGCTGGATATCTCGACTTTGTCTGCCCGATGAACTACACCAACGAGCCGACGCAGTTCGAGGCCTGGAATCGCATCCAGCTTGAGGCATTTGAGCACAAGATTCCGTTCTTGCCGGGAGTTGGCGTGACGAGCAGCGCTTCGACTCTCTCGGTGGACAAGGTTGTAGAGCAGATCAAGATCTCCCGGGCTCAGGGTGCAGATGGGTTCACTCTGTTCAACCTGGGCAGTTCCGTACTGAACGAGACTTTGCCCTATCTGAAGCTGGGGCTGACGAAGAAGTAGTTCTTGATTCCAAATCCCTGTTCCCTATTGGATCACCTCGAATTCGACATCTCCATATCGGATTACGTCGGTTTCCGAGACTTCGATCGAAGACGAGTTGTCGTCTCCCCACCTGGGTTTCAAAAGGATCTCTCGCACTACACCCGAGTCATATTGGACGATCAGAGTCTGATCGCCGAGAATCGTAAACAACACGAAGCTGCTGCCTTCGGAAAATCCTAACTTCCTGCCGTTAAGGGATGCTGATTCTACATCTCCTTTGATGACTATCAGGGAATGGCTCATGGCCGAATAAATACCGCCTACGCAGACGGCCAACGCCAAGAAAGCTATCATCACGCCCTTGAATATGGCCATTCCTCTCTTGCTATCTGCTTCTCTCACACCTATATCTTAGCTTCCTGTTTGGTCTCGTAAAGACCGAAGGGGCTGACAAAGACCTCCACCCCCTAGCCCCCTCCTCCATTTCGCTTCGCAAGAATGGAGGAGGGGGAACTGTCCCTGTCCACCACCACCGCAGGGTGGGTGGGCGGGGGATGGTGGTGGACAGCGCGGCAAAGCCGTGCCAAACTTGTTCAATAGATGCGCCCGATTCAGACAATCGATATGCACACAGCCGGCGAGCCCTTGAGGATCATCTCCGGCGGTATTGGGGAGCCGGAGGGGACTACGATTCTCGAAAAGAGGCGATGGCTGAAAGACAACGCTGATCACATCCGCAAAACTCTGATGTGGGAGCCTCGGGGCCACGCCGATATGTACGGGTGCATCATCACCGAACCGGAGCGTGACGACAGCGATTTCGGCGCGATCTTCATCCACAACGAAGGCTATTCGACCATGTGTGGCCATGCGATTGTAGCCTTGGCCAGATACGCTTCAGATGAAGGCCTCTGTGAGGATCCGATCAGGATCAAGATTGATGCGCCTGCGGGGCAGATCCCTGCGTCGTACGCCGATGGCAAGTCTTCGTTCATCAATGTCCCTTCCTTTGCGTCGTCGATGGATCAATCTGTAGATATCGCTGGGCACGGGTCAATCGCCTACGACATCGCCTCTGGGGGCGCGATCTACGCCTTTGTTGATGCAGGGCAGGTCGGCTTCTCGTTGACGCCTGATGAGCTTCCCGAAATCGTGAGGCTGGGGCGAGAAATCAAGGCGGCTGTCCGCAGTCGAGGGGAGCCGCAGCATCCGGCAGAACCGGACCTCAGCTTCCTCTACGGGGTGATCTTCACCGGGCCCTCAGCTGCCGCTCATAGTCGGCATGTCTGCGTGTTTGCCGATGGCGAGGTGGACCGTTCGCCAACAGGCACCGGCGTTTCTGCCAGAGCTGCTCTGCTGCATGCGCGGGGCGAACTTAGCCGTGGAGAGATGATCCAGATCGAGAGCATCTTGGGGACTCAATTCAGCGTGGAAATCGAGTCGGTCGCTGACTACTACGAGATTCCCAGCGTGGAGACCCTCGTCAGCGGATCGGCCTTCTACACTGGTCGCTCGGAGTTCAATTTCGAGCAGGATGATCCGCTTGCGGGCGGCTTCCTTCTCCGCTGATCACAAATTTCTGCGAGAACAGACAAGCGTCTGCCAGACTTCCTTTTGAACCGATGCGGCTTCACGTTTGGCTCGCTTTAGGCACGGTGCTGGTCTCCAGCATTGTCGCCTCGACGGGTCAGCCGCAGAGTCCACCGCAGTACGAGGAGGTGCAGCGCATCCTCACGGCCCATTGCGTCTCCTGCCATAGCGAAGACCTCGCCAGCGCCGGCCTCAGACTTGACTCATTTGAAGCCTTGATGGAGGGCGAGGTGGTTCAGGCCGGCAGCTCCCAGACCAGCGAGCTGATGGTCAGAATTCGAGGCGAAGGAGACCTTCCCCAGATGCCGCAAGGGTTTGCACCCTTGAGCGCTGCCCAGCAGAAGCTGATTGCCGACTGGATCGATGCGGGAGCTGTCGCTCCATCAGGGAACGCGACAACCCATTGGGCTTTCGTCGCCCCAGTGAAGCCTGATATCCCTGATGCTAAACACGACCTCTGGGTGAAGAACCCGATTGACGCGTTCGTGCTGGATCGACTTACGAAGGAAGGCCTCAGCCCCTCTGCGCAGGCCAAAAAGACGACCCTAATCCGCCGCGTCACTCTCGACCTCACCGGTCTGCCTCCTACGCCAAAAGAGATCGATGACTACCTCAGTGACAAGAGCCTACGAGCCTACGAGAAGGTCGTCGACCGTCTGTTGGCCAGCCAGCACTACGGCGAAAAAATGGCTCTGCCCTGGCTCGATGCAGCCCGGTACGCCGACAGCAACGGGTTTCAGATGGAGGGCGACAACTATCAGTATGTGTGGCGCGATTGGGTTGTCAATGCCCTGAACAGCAACATGCCGTTCGACCAGTTTTCGACACTCCAGCTTGCCGGAGATCTTCTGCCCGGGGTGACTCAACAGACCAAGGAGGGGCGCGACGCATTGATCGCGACCGGCTTCAACCGAAACCACATGCTGAACGGCGAGGGCGGTGCGATCCGCGAAGAGCAGCGCAATGTCATCGTGTTTGATCGTGTCGATACGACTTCAACTGTCTGGCTCGGGCTGACGATGGCCTGCGCCCGGTGCCATGACCACAAATACGACCCGGTCAGCCAGCGCGACTACTTTGAGATGATGGCTTTCTTCAACAACGTGCCGGAATCTGGTGCGCCCGAAGGAGGGGTCCCCTACTCGGTCGCCTCGCCCTGGATCTACGCAGGCACCGATCAGCAGATGGCTGCGAAATCTGACCTTGAAAAAAGAAGTGCTGCTGCCGCAAAAGAGGCGGCCCGGATCGCGGCTCTGCCCTCAACGAAAGCGCTGATCGAAGAGTGGAAAAAGCTGAAAGACAACAAGGCGCCGAAGGATATTCAGGAGCTGCTCGCGAAATCGGAGCGATCGAAAGCTGAGAACGAAAAGCTCGACAAGTTTTACTTAGACAAGCGATTCTCGGGGCGAGATGCGGAGACTTATCGGGAGGCAGACAAGCTGCGAAACGAGCTGAACAGCCTTAAATCGAAGCTTCCTCGTCCGATGGTGATGTCGGACGACAAGCCGCGCGACACTCACATTTACGATCGTGGCGACTACACTTCTCCCTTGGAAAAGGTCGAGCCTGCTGCGCCCAGCGCACTGCCTGGAATGGGCGACCGGAAGCCGAATCGACTCGGTTTTGCAGAGTGGGTCGTGGACCCTGGCAATCCGTTGACGGCAAGGGTGGCGGTCAACCGGGCTTGGCAGGTCTTCTTCGGCGAGGGCCTCGTCCGCACATCCGAGAACTTCGGGATTCAGAGCGAGCCTCCCAGCCACCCTGAGCTGCTCGACTGGCTCGCGGTCGATTTTGTCGAGAGTGGCTGGGATGTCAAGCGGCTGCACAAACAGATTGTGATGAGCTCGACCTATCGGCAGTCGAGCCGAGTGTCGCCGGAACTCTTTGAGCGCGACCCTGAGAACAGGCTCTTGGCGCGCGGCTCACGGTTCCGTCTGCCAGCGATGCTGCTGCGCGATGTGGCGCTGGCATCGAGCGGCCTGATCAACCGTGAGGTCGGCGGAAAGCCGGTCTATCCGTACCAGCCGAGCGACCTGTGGGATGGGCTGAACATCTCCGCCACCCGCGATTTCACCTACCCGCAGTCAAAGGGCGGCGACCTCTACCGGCGGAGCATCTACACGTTCTGGCGTCGGACGGTCTCGCCTGGGAACATGTTTGACGCCTCGTCGAGGCAGGTCTGCACTGTTCGGGAATCACGAACATCGACTCCGCTGCACGCATTGACGACGATGAACGACGTGACCTGGGTCGAGGCTGGCAGGGTCCTGGCGCAGAGAGTGATGCTGGCCGAGACCGAGAGTGCGGACCAGTTGAGGCTGGCGTTCCGTCTCGTCTGCTCTCGTTCTCCGTCATTTGGGGAGCTCCGCGTGCTGCTGGCGAGTCTTCGCAAGGCAGAAGATCACTATCTCAGCCGACCGAACGATGCCCTGCTCTATCTTGAGCAAGGCGACTCAAAACGGGATGATTCGCTCGACCCGATCAAGCATGCGGCGCTGGCGAATGTCTGCTTGGCGATCCTGAATCTGGACGAAGCGCTGACGCGGGAATAAGCGCCATGCATGAACACCTTGAATCAAGGTCTAACGATGAGCAGCATATTGAGTCATCTCGCGAATTGACGGAGCCGACCGAGGCTCGGCATTCATCAATTCAAGATCAAAACCAGATCCTCGCTTGGCTCAAACGCAAGCCGACTTGGTATGGAATGGGCCCAGCTTCAGCCGCCGTCGCCCTTTTGCTGAGGATCTGGGCATGTAAGGATCCCGTTTATCACAGCCTCCATGGGGAGCACCTCCACTACAGACACTCCTATATCTGGGGAGAGTTCAAGCCCTTCTTCTTCGGTCTACTGGTGTCTGGGCTGGCACTTCTCATCTGCTTTGGGAGGCGGCGTGAAGCAGTTCGAGCATGGGTTTACTACTTCGCATTGGCCCTGATGACCTTCTTCGTGAAGCCAAATGTAAGTTAGAGCACCCTCAACGCGGCTCGGAACGACCTTCATAATCGCCCCTATCCTTCAGCCCCATCAGCTTGCGCCGTTTGTGCACATTCACATAGACGAGACGGTCTGAGAGTGCCTCGATCCTCCTGCTCGTCCCCTTCCTGATCAGGAGAAGCTGTCCCTGCATCAACTGCTGGTCTTTGCCTGGCAGCTCGACCAACGCGCGGCCCTCCATCACAATCATCACGACATCGACCTCGTCGTTCGTGTGTTTGGCGACGCCCTTCCCTTTTGTCCAGGCGACCAGGGTGCAGTCGAGGTCGTGGCTTTCGATTCCCCAGAGTGCACCTTGGGCGTGGTTTTCACCTGCCTGTCGGGCCAGGTCGATAAAGTCGGTCATGATCTGCCGACAGTCTACATCTGGTTTGGTGTTGCCCTCTTGTACTCACCGGTTGGGATGGAGAAGATCAGGGTCGGGCCAGTATCGTCAGCACGGGGGCCCCGGTGAAGCTGGATCCGAACGCGCTTGCCGACATCATCGAAGCCCGTCTCCTTTCTCCACATGTAGTGGCTGACCGTCTGGGGCAGATCCCGATAGTCCTTAACCAGATCGTTCACCTGATAGCTCTTGATCTCTTTGCCGTCCTTGTAGAACGCGATTGCCAGCGTCTTTCCTTCGTCTTTCGATCTGGCCCAGGGGCCCCACCGAACCATGTGTTCT
>JALGXY010000003.1 GCA_029824495.1 Fimbriimonadia bacterium | reverse complement strand
CCCATGTCCTTGAGCCGGTCGGAAGGCACCTTGCCAAAATAGTTGTCGGTGACGATCTTGCCTAAGTCGTCAACATCGCCTTCGTTGTAAGGCACTACGACGGTCGTCGTGTCGCTAGGCTTCAACATGCCGAGGATCCAGACAGAAAGGAGGCCAGTCTCTTTTGCCCAAGGAGCATCACCGCTGTTCTTGACAACGTTTTCTGTCTCGTAGGCAACGACATCAACCCCCTCAGGAAGTTCAACTCCAAGCTCCGAACCGGCAGCACCAGCTTCCTTCACCCGGACCGTCCTCAAAACATCTACGCTGAACTCAAAGCCACTCCAGTTTTTGAAGACTGCTGAATGGGTAAAGACCGCCTCACTGGCGCTGACTTTGGTGTAGTCGTAACCCGAAGTATCGATAAAATCAGGCGTCTGCCAGTCATCAACAGTGAATTCGGTATCTGGCTGGAAAAAGATCGCGTACTGACCACCTTCGGGCCCCATCCAGAATCGGTCTTCACCTCCAAAGGGGCTGATGTGAGGTGTGAACTCACCCTTCTCAATGAGGTCGTAGTTCAGCCAGCCATTGCCTGCTCCACCACTGGCGAATCCGCTCGTCATGACTCGACCCTGATAAGCCGGGACAACAGTTATCGATGAGCCGTCGGAAGACTTCAGTTCAAATCCATCGGTGTTTTCAATCAAAAACGCTGCATCTTCTGCATAGCTTTTGGGCTCGGCAGCAGCTGGCTGCCCTGATTCTTCGGTCACGTCTTTGGTCTCCTCGTCTTCAACGGGCGGCGTACACCCGGCCATAAGGCCGAACAGAACCGACAGAGATAATGTCGCGACAGCGCACCTCATTTTCATGATTTTCATTATGCCTGAGTCCCCTCTGGTTTAGGATTCGAGGATCTGCTTAACATCGGTGTTCGCATGAATCGCATCCGACTCACTCTCCTGCTCAAAGCTGATGAGTGGGAAATTTGGATCAACACTTCCCTTCACCCAGCCCTCAACAACCATCATTTCGAGTGAGGCCATACATTGCTGGATACCGTAGTTAAGGTCTCCCATCATGTTGTTCTTTCGGAAGTGAGGCCCAAGCCGCTCCAGCACGCCTTGAAGGAGCTGGTCCTTCTTGAGCATCATGATCATGGTCCCAAAGAAGCCGTAATCAGGGAGAGTCTTTCCATCACGCCTATAGCAAGGCTTTTGATAGATTCGGCCTTCATACGGGATCGGGATCACACCCTCTTCGGCGCCTTCTAGATTCAGCTCAAACATGTTGTACTTGCTGATTTCCCATGTCGAGACTTGATCCGTAAATCGCTGATTAAGCACCTTAACAGCCTCGAGGGCGAAGGCACCTAAGAATGGACGGCTCGGATCCTCGCTGGTGAAGCCGCCGGTGGCAAGCCAGCGAAAGGCGTCGTCAGCATCAAGCGTGAGTCCAGCGCTCTTTGCGATATCGCGCGTGTACTCCTTCAAATCTGTAAAGCGGCCGTTTGCGGAGTACCAGATGTCGGCAAACTTCACGTGCTGGTGAATCTGACTTCGTTGATTGTCGTTGTACGACTGCATCAGCCACTTTGGGTCTATTTCGCCGCGCGTCATCTCAAGAATTGTGTAGGCGACCTGCTTTGCACCGGTCTGCGCAAGGGTTAAACCAGCTGCCAGGACAGGGTCCGCGAATCCACAGCAGTCACCGGTCATCAGCCAGTTTTCGCCTACGAGGCGATCCGCTACAAATGACCAATCACTTGTCGTTTGAGGCTCGCCTTCGCTGGTCGCATTCTTCATCAGGGATTTCACCAACTTTTCGTCGTCCAGCGCTTTGTCGTAGATCTGCGAGACCGACATTCCGCTCTGCTTGAAGTACTCGGCAGATGTAACGAAGCCGACGCTCGTTCGAGTCGGACCCAACGGTATGAACCAGATCCAGCCGTATCCAAGCGAAAGGACAGTAACTCGGGTTCCGTCGACCCCGATCTCCTGCGCCCAGTCGGCGTTTTGCCAGTAGTTCCAGATTGCGATGTTTCTCAGATGTGTGGGAGCCTCAATATCGACCCCCATTTTCCTGCGCAGAAAAGCGGAGGCGCCTGAAGCGTCAACGTAGTATTTCGCCTCTACGAGGTCACCATTTTCCAACTGGTAGCCCGTAATACGGTCACCATCAGTTTTGATATCGAGCACACGCGTCTCTTCCCTGACTTCGCATCCTGCCTCTTCCGCATGCCGCAGCAAGATGTCGTCGTAAATTGCTCGGTCAACCTGAAACGCAGTGTGCTGCCGGAAGCCTTCGTACTTCTGAGGACGATCCGCATCGACAAAGTCCGTCTTGTTGATGAAATCGAAATCCCATAAGTCATCTGAATTGCCCCAACGATAGGTGGCCCCGACTTTAATTGGAAAGCCTGCTGCCTCAATTTTCTCCCAGCAGCCCATCTCATTCAAGACGGTGCAGACAGCGGGCAGAAGGCTCTCCCCCACATGATCTCGGGGGAATTTCTCCCTTTCCAAGATCACGACATTCAAGTCGGAATTGTATTTCTTCAGGAGGGTTGCACAGGTGCTGCCGGCTGGCCCACCACCGATGATTGCGACGTCGTACAAAGCTTCTTCCACGGGCTTTAAAGCCACTGAAATGACTTTACCTGTCAGACTCATTACATGCTTTCTTTGATCGCCTTGACCATCTTTAAAGATCCGTCAGTTTTTGTTGATATGACTGCTGAGCTTGAGCTTGCACCAGGCGATTCGCCAGCATGCTGGGCTGATCTGAATGGTGACGGCTGGACCGACTTGATCAGCGGCGGCGCTGTATGGATCAACCTCGAGGGCAGGAAGTTTGAAAAGCGCCAGACTGTCGGTTCCTGTGTCGCTGCAGACTGCGACAACGATGGTGACGTCGATCTTGCTTCATGGTCTCCCAAAGCGATCTGGATCAATGATGGCGAGGCTAATTTCACCAAGCAGGAGCTGCCATCCTTGCCCGCATCTGTCACAAGAGGCGCCTGCTGGACCGATGTGAATTCTGACGGCTGGGTCGACCTCTACTATGGCGGCTACGAAAACTGGGGCGATCAGATTAGCTACCCAGATCTGTTGTTGATGAACAACAAAGGCAGCTTCACCTTGGCTCACCAGTCAGCTGACCACCGCGCGCGGGGCGTCACCGCGTGTGACTTCGACCAGGATGGGCGGCCCGATATCTACGTCTCCAACTACCGCTTGATGCCCAACGATCTTTGGAGCTACGCCGATGACAAGATGATCAACCGAGCTGAAGCCTTCGGTGTTCTTGGCGGTGACAAGGAGTTTCGTGGCGGCCATTCGATCGGATCTTGCTGGGGAGACTTCGACAATGACGGACGTATCGACCTCTTCGCTGGAAACTTTGCTCATGTCGACAGCCGAGGTGATCAGCCAAAATCGAGATTCCTCCGAAACCGCATGACGGCTTTTGATGACATGGGCACCTGCGGCATCTACTATCAAGAGTCGTACGCCAGCCCTGGAGCCGGTGACTTTGACAACGACGGCGATCTAGACCTGTTCTTCACAACCGTCTATCCGACTGCTTCGTTTGGTAAGAAGAACTTCCCCGTTCTCTTTTCAAACAAGGGGCGGTTTGATTTCGAGGACGTCACCGCAGGATCTGGCCTGGAGAATCTCGGAGCCACCTACCAGTCCTCCTGGGCTGACTTCGACAACGACGGAGACCTCGACCTTCTGACCGATGGGAGACTCTTTGTGAACGGCTTAACCGACTCGAACTGGATCACCGTGAATCTGAGCGGGGATGGCAAAGTGGTGAACGGTGCGGCCATCGGAGCCCAGGTACGGCTATCTGTTGGCGGTCGAACCCTGACCAGGCAGGTTGAGGCGGGCACAGGTGAGGGCAATCAGAATGACCTCAAGCTGCACTTCGGCATCCCCAACAAGGCTCGTCGAGTCGATCTTGAGATATGGTGGCCAAATGGACAGACTCAGGCGGTCAACAACGTCCGAACAAAGCGCACGACAACGGTGAGATACAAAGCCGACTGAAGGTCGCATGGCCTTCGGATTCAGACCTGGCCAGAGGTAGGATTTCAGGGTGCATTCGGGCGCTACTGGAGAATCGTTGGTCTATCTGGCTGCCGGTCGGCGCTTCTGGCTCGGCGGCACAGTGTTGATCATCTCCTGGATTGTCTATGTCTCGTTTGCGGCAGAACTGAGAGGAATCGCAGGCTTTCTTCTTCTCGGAGGCGCAGAGGCTTTCTGGGCGTATTGTGTGGTTCGACTCGGCAAGCTTGGCAAGATGGCCGCAGGCAACTGCATCTTCCTCGCTTTGGCCTGTCCGCCTTCAGCGTTTCTGGTTTTCAACCAGGCCAACATCGAACTCGGCAAGCTCTATGGAATGCGCTTCACCTATCTCGGTCTGGTTGTTCTCCCGATTGAAGGGCGGCAGCCGGACGGTAAGCGGTGAACCGGGGCACCCAGCACTTCACCTGCTGCCGGTAGCTCTCGAACTCCTCACCAAACCGCTCAGCCAGGTCCTCTTCTTCCGCCGGTCGAGCCAAGTAGTTCCAAGCCGGAATTCCTAGAAGGGCATACGCAATAACCACCCACGACCCGACAAACAGGCCGACCATAACTCCTTGAAGGATCCCCGCCATCGCCATCGGGTTTCGGACATATCGATAGAGCCCGCGAAATACGAGTCTGTGTGGTTCTTGGAGCGGAAGTGGTGTTCCGCTTCCGTACAGGGCGAACATCGTGCCGCTGTGGATGCCGCACGCCCCAGCCACGGCAAAGATAATGACTGATGGAATCTTTACAGCCGGAAAATCGAATCCAGTGATTCCGATCTCTCCTTCCAGCCAGATGAGGGCGGCTGGTATTAGCACGAGAAAGAACGTCCAGAAAACCGCCGTCTGCAGCAGGGTGTAGAGAACTGGCTTCTGCTGCACCCGGTCGCTTGCAGGATGGAACAGGTTTCGGTGCCTATCCTTCATCTTCCCGACCTGCAACGCATGCCGCCCAAATCGATCCTGCCGCCAGTAAGCTCATGGCAACATCAGCGAGGGGAACGCTGAACAGCGGCCAGTTGACTGCAATCGACGCGAGGAACGCGTAGCAGGCAGCTCCCGCCGTGATCCAAGCAACCGGTCTGGCCAGTCTGTGTTTTGTCAGGAGTGCTGCACCCGCCCAGAGTGAGGCCGGCACAAGAATCAGAAGATCTGAGATCGCGAACAGCCTGATAACTTCGGGAGTGGAACCAGATGCGAAGAAGAGGGTCTGGTCGGCTGGTCTGGCCAGCATCCACGCCCACCAGGCGATGGTCAGACCGCCCTGGGCAAGCAGATAGGCTGCGGCAGCCCTCTTGACACTTCCCTTCTGCATGCTCCTAAGTATGCCTCTACCTGTCTAGCTCAAGTTCGTGGACTGCAATCTGTGCGCACGGGATTAATGAAGTCAGAATAGAAAGCAGATGGGCTACGCAGTCAGTCCGAACGTACCGACCAGGCGAAATGTGAGCGAAACGGCTCAGCTCCACCTCGAGCTGAAGGCTCGAGCTGCAGAGTCGGGCGAACTGCTCGGACTGCGGGTCAATGAGGCCCCCGTGACCTCAGCGCTGTACATCGAGTGGTCTTACAGCTACTTTCGGTTCCTGAAGGTCTTTGAGGCCATCGAGCCCACACTTCTAAAACCTCCGTTTGCGTTCCGAGCCAATCCTATGCTTTGCGATCAAGTCCTCGATTGAGTTCAACACATCCCGTCTCCACCCTCACCGCCGCCAAATCCGATCGACCGCC
>JALGXY010000002.1 GCA_029824495.1 Fimbriimonadia bacterium | reverse complement strand
AGCTTTTCACAGCATTTCTCGATGCTGACGCTGACGATCTTTCGGCCAAAGCGCTCTGGACGAAGCCGCTCTTCTAAGCGGACACGAACGCACCCAGGACACGAGTCCTTCTGGTGTTCAATCGGCTTGCTGGTGATCGAAAACATTCCGGTCAATCTACAGTTTCAGTATGTCCTTTATCCGTGCTTCAGCTGCGCTCCGTTGAGGCTTGTTTTAGGCGTATCGGGACCTGCCCAGCTCACCTCAAGACCTCGGCCGCCTGCTGCATTAAAGTAGGCGATTTTGATCTTGTGCCAGCCCTTTGAGAGGCCAACAAGTCCTTCAACCTCTCCCATGCCATGAAGGCCGTCATTGTCGACGACCATCGTGTCGCCTATCCAGAGACGAGAGCCGTCATCGCTCGACGTGCTGAACTGGTACAGGCCGTCCGATTTGGCCTCGAACCAGGCGTGGAAGACCAGCGCAAAGTGCTCGTCTCTGGTTCTGTGATCAATCGATATCTCCGTCGACGATATTGTCCTGATTGGAGTTTTGCCTTCCAGCTGATCGAGGGTCTGCCAGCCGCCCTCGTAACAGTGAACTGTAGCGCCTGCGGCTGCATTTGCCGGCAGAGCGCTTGGCTGAAGCAGAGTCGCAGCCGAATAGGCCGTAAAGGCCATCTCAGCAAGTCGAGGGCTCGCAGTTCCATCTCGAAAAGCAGCAGTCTTGAGCGTGCAGGTCTTGTCGATTTCGATCGGGCCTTTGTAGAGACTTGATGCAGTGGTCGGCTGACTTCCATCGGTCGTGTATCGAACCTCAACATCATCCGCCGGAGCGCTCAGAACCACGCTTGTCATACCAAGAAACGTCGTCGATCCGGCTTCGATCTGAACCAGGGCTGGCTCCGAGTAAAGCGCCAGTTCGGAGATCGCCGGACAGACAGGAGACTTGGTGATCCGCAGCCGAACCTGATCCGTGGTCACGTAGTCGCCACGCCAGAGCCGCCGCGACCCGATTGCAGTTCCCTTGCCGATCTCGCGCCACTTGCCATTGATCAGAGCGTCTAGCGCCCAGTCGTCGATTCTCTGACCCAGCGGGAGGTGTTCGCGGATGCTGACTACGTTGAACGTGCGCACTTCAGGCAGAGTCATCACGATCCAGGGCGTCGTTTCATCATCTTCTGTCGCCCAATAGGTGTCACGGCTGCCGTCGAGCACGTTCTTGGCACCAAAGCCTCGACCCCGTTCGTTGGAGGCGGCCACAGTAGCGCCATCGGCGAGGTTGACATCGAACGTAGCACGCAGGATTTCACCCATCTTCGCCAGCGAAGCCTGGTCGTTTTCATGCACCAATCCACGCCGATCTGGAGGCACGTTCAGCAGGAATGACGCGCCTTGACCAACCGAACCGAAGTACATATCGATCAGGTTTTCGGGGCTGCGCACCTGGTCATCTTGACTTTCGTGATAGAACCAGCCGGGGCGGATCGAGACATCAACCTCGCCCGGAATCCAATACTTGCCATTCCGTGTGCCGTTAAAGCCAAACTCGTGTTGCACTTCGCCAGGCGCGACCTGCGTCATCCCCGGCTTGGGCTTTGGCGTGTATGTGGCCCAGCAGGGGTCGCCCGCAACTCCGCTCTCGTTGCCGATCCAACGCACTTGAGGGCCGATGTCGCTGAAGACGACCACGTTGGGCTGCAGATCGTAGGCGACCTGCCAGGTGTTAACCCAATCGTAGTAGGTGGACCTGTCGATTCGGCGCGTCTCATTAGCGCCGCCGTAATAGCCGTCACCGCCGTTTGCACCGTCACACCAGAATTCGAACACATCACCGTATTCGGTGAGCAGCTCCTTCATCTGGGCGCGGTAGTACTCGACATACTCCGGTCCGCCATATTTGGGATAGTTGCGATCCCACGGAGAGAGGTAGACGCCGAATCTGAGCCCATGACGCCGGCAGGCATCTGAGATCTCACGGACAACGTCGCCTTTTCCGTTCTTCCAGGGCGAACTGGCCACATCGTGTGTGGTGTGCTTGCTGTCCCAAAGGCAGAATCCATCGTGATGTTTGCAGGTGAGGATCGCGGCCTTCATGCCGGCAGACTTCAAAGACAGAATGATCTGGTCAGCATCGAACTCCGTCGGATTGAAGATTTCCGGGCTCTCATCTCCAAACCCCCATTCCTTGTCTGTGAACGTGTTGGTTGTGAAGTGGAGGAACCCATAAAACTCCAGTTCATGCCACTTGAGCTGAGCAGCGCTCGGAGTGGCGCCGTACGGCATCGGTGGGTCAACATGCTGGGTGTTCATGGCGGCTAAGAACGACAGGGCTGCAAACATGTCTGGGGCTGATTATGTACCTGCCGGCAGCGGTTTTGCGATGAATGCCTGCGGCTTCCATGAAAACTCTAGGTCCCAGGGGAACATCGGCCTCTTGATCCGGCTGTAAGGGCGCTTCTGGAGGCGTTGATCGACTGCACCAGGGCTGAGCACCAAAATGTTGTGATGCGCCATCGCTTTCAGCTCAGGCACGAGATAGCCGATCTTGACTGAGATCACCTTATAGTCCTCTGGCCCCAGTCCAAGATCGGTGAAATCAGAGCGGTGGTGGAATGGGCGTCGACGCTGCGTGAGAATCAGAGTGATGCCGTCAATCTGAAGCACTGCTGTCTCTTCAAAAGTGCGAAGGACCCTGGCCTCGACTTCGAGGCTTGAGGAATGGACGGGGTCGAGTTTTCCGCCGAGGCTGAGCGAGACAGACTCGCCTTCTCGACAGAGCAGGAACGCCGCTTCATCGGCCAGACCGGCAACGAGCGTATTCTGCGCCCCAGCCGCCAAGAGTGCTCTCAAAACATCGGTCGTGTCCCCTGCTCCGCCAGCGGTTGGGTTGTCGCCACTGTCGCTCAGAATCACAGGGCTTCTATCAAAATTCAGGGCAGAAGAGACTGCCTCGTCGATCTCCATCGCATCGGCTCCAAATTGGAATTCCTGACGTGCATCGAAGTAGAGCTGTGCGATCTCTTCTGCGGCTTTTCCTGCAGCCTCAGGATCAGAGCCAAAAACAACAGAGACTGCCCCGTTTCGCGGCTCATCGGCCCAGGCATAGCCGACAAAGAGCGACGTATCCCAGATTCCTGGACGGGCATCGAACTCTTCAAGCGAGTTCCAGAGCCGGTCACCTGGCGCCCATTCGGTGCTCGTCTTTTCACCAGGAAGAGCAACCGGTATCGGCACCAGCGCCTTATGCGGCCGCCCTTCGGCCCGGCATCGCCGAATCAGATGCATGGCGCATTCACGGGTCTCTTCGACGTCGACATGGGGAGCCGTACGATAGCCGGTGAGCACATCGATGTTCTGAACCAGCTCCTCTGTAATGTTGCCGTGGAGATCCATGCTGGCGCCGATGATTGTGTCTGGTCCAACTCTATGGCGAATCGCAGCAGCGAGTGCGCCCTCGGCATCGTCTCTGCCGTGGACGTTCATCGCCCCGTGAAGGTCGAGATAGACCGCATCGATCGGTCCAACAGAGGCCAGCCCCCGGTCGATCTTGGCGACGAGCTCATCGAAGAAGTCAGATTCGACAGAGCCTCCTGGCAGAGCTCGTGCGACCAGGATTGGCAGCCACTCTTCATCCGGCTCTAGGTTGGGAAGACGACCGTTCTTCAAAAGGTTGTCGCCTGTCAAAATGCGAAAATCGGCACGGCCAGCCAACAGCGGGGAAAAGGTGCTGCATTCTGTGGCAATTCCGCAGACTGCGATGCGCATCAGCTCTTCAGATGCTGCCAAAGAGCATCTGGGTTACAGATGCAGATCCGCTTGATTCGCCCTGCCACGATCCCCTCTTTCTGCCAGCGGCTCATTACGCGGATGGTCGATTCGACAGTCGTGCCGGCCATCTCGGCAATGTCTTGTCGCGCCAGCGGAACCAGGATGTCGATGACCCCGTTGCTGTCCTCTTTGCCAAAGTGCTCGACAAGACTATAGAGGATCATGGCTATGCGCTCTTCGACAGAGGCCGTTGCCATCTGAGCTACAAGATCGACTTTTTGGTGCATGCGCTCCGCCGAGATCTGAATCAGCTTGTCTTTGAGCTGAATCGATGTCATGTAGGCGTCAAGCGCTTTCTCTTTAGGAACGGCTGCCAACTGAACTCTGGTGACAGCCCGCGCTTCGAGCGGGCATCCGCAGCCTTGAATTGTGCCCAGCATTCCAAAAAGCTGGCCCGGCCCGTGAATCTCTGCAGTGACCTCTTGGCCGGAGCTGAAAGATCTGACCATTTTCACAAAACCTGAACCAACAATACAGACGTAATCGACTTCTTTGCCCGTGTACCAGACAGTCTCGCCTCGCTTAAAGACGAGCGATTCTGACGATTCGATCATCTGAGCCAGGGTCTCTTCGGAAAGGCAATCCAGAAGTCGGCTCGATTTTACGATCTCAGATACGCTCAACTCCTCCGTTATGCTTTCCATCAGAGCTATTTTTGCATGAATTGACCATCGCACGAAAAATTGAGGCCCCCGCCGAAGCGAGGGCCTTTGAGGGAGGGAGGTTCAGCCTCTCGTCAATATTTGAGCGAAACGCTGAGGAAAAGGAACCGGCTCTTTGCAGCATAGCCTTCGACAGTGTTGCCGGGCGAAGCATTGAAGAGGTTTTCAACGAACGAGCCTGGATCAAATTCTGACCATCCGGCCTGAATTGAGAAGCTGTCGTTGATCTTGTAGTTCAGGGACAGATCAATCTCGGTTCCGATGTCTTTGCCAGCTGCACCTGTCGGATCGATGGCGTTGCCGCCGTTGATCTTGTTGATGCCGCCGCTGACGCCATACCAGCCATCCGTCTCGTCAAAGAGTCGGAATGAGTGGAACGCTGCTCGGAGACCAAGTTTGCTTGATGCCTTGTAGTTGAGGCCAGCAGAAAGGGCTGTCACGTTGCTCCAACCCTGGAAGTCGGCATATCCGTTGAACTTGTGACCTGTCGGGTAGAGCTGGTCAAACGTGTTGGATGTGTCGTCTTCCTGGCTGCCGCCAGAGGCTGTGTTGGCTTCTACGAAGAGGCCCAGCTTATCGCTGACAGGCATGGTTGCTTTGGCTGATGCAGCCCAAGCTTCGTGATCCCTGCCGCCTGAAGTGCCGAACTGAAACGCACTGGTGACGTCAAGCGCTGCACCCGAGCCGATGCTCTTGGTGAAGCGGTTGGTCAATGTGAAGTGGTTTGTGTCCGGTCCGCCCTGCTTGACATACTTGTTGATAAGCATGGTTTCGCAGTCACCACTCTGATAAGCGGCCAAGGAAAGCCAGACATTGTAGTTGGTCTTTGGGTTGATGGCGAGTCGGCCATAAACAAAATCCCAGCTGCCCTGCTCAAATCGGACAGCATCCCAGGATCGGGATGTATTGGCCCATTCGAGAGCACCAATCAGTCGCTGGTCACCCTTGTTGACTTTCTGGCGGCCGAATGTCATTCGGTTGCCGTTGTTGACGGTGGTCAGATAGCCTTCGACCAGCATGTCCTGGTCTGTATCGACTGACGGCCCACCATCGGGGTCGACGGTCAAGTAGTTGCCCTGGTAGACCAAGCGCAGCTTTGATGACTCGCCGGTATTCAGGTTGACTCCAAATCGGAATCGTGAGACCAGTTTATCGACATCATCGGCGCTGGCGCCGTTCAGATCGCCGTTTTCACGGCCTTCAAATCTAACTCGACCAGTAAAGTCGAAGGTCAGATTTTCTGTTACCGGCGGTACGACTGCCGGCAGGTTCAGAAAGAAGATCATTTTTTCCTCGTTCAGAAATCCACGATTCTTTCAGCGTTCGGATCCC
>JALGXY010000001.1 GCA_029824495.1 Fimbriimonadia bacterium | reverse complement strand
GCGAGCCAAATCTGACCGTGATCGAAGGTCAGGTTCTCGACATTTTAAGCTCTGGTGGCGCAGTTTCAGGCGTGAGGGCGTTGGTGGATGCTGAGGAGACGCAGTTTGCGGCCCGGGCTGCTGTGATCACTTCAGGCACATTTTTGAACGGGCTCTGCCACGAAGGTTCCAACCAGAAGCAGGGTGGGCGAGTCGGCGACGAAGCGGTTGTCAGCCTTTCCGATTTCCTGCGCGATCTTGGCGTCAACCTGCGGCGATTCAAGACCGGCACGACGCCACGGATCAAGCTCTCATCAGTAAATCTGTCAAAGACCGACGTCATGCCGAGCGAGCCGGAAGCTGGTCCACTCAGCTTTCTTCACGACAATATTCAACCATTTGGTGAACTGGTGCCGACCTGGCAGACCCGGACCAATGCTGCAACGCACGAAGTTCTGAAGAACAACCTGCAGAGGAGTGCAATGTTCAGCGGTCAGATTGAGGGTGTTGGACCGCGCTACTGCCCGAGCGTCGAAGATAAAGTTGTACGATTTGCCGACAAAGACAGCCACCCGATCTTCCTGGAGCAGGAGATATGGGACGGCGAGTCCACCTATGTACAAGGCTTCTCGACGTCGATGCCATTGGAGGTTCAGCTCGAGGCACTTAAGACGATCAAAGGTCTGGAGCAGGTTGAGATTATGCGCCCGGGATATGCGGTCGAATACGACATGGCCGACCCGCTGCAGCTCTATCCCACGCTGGAGTCGAAGCTCCTGAAAGGGCTCTATCTGGCCGGCCAGATCAACGGTACTTCGGGCTATGAAGAGGCCGCTGGACAGGGCATTGTAGCCGGCATCAATGCGGCTCACAGCACGCTCGATCGAGAGCCGTTGATCATGCAGCGATCGACATCGTTCATCGGGGTCATGATCGACGACCTCGTTACAAAGGGTGTCGAAGATCCGTACCGAATGCTGACGGCACGGGCTGAGCATCGTCTCTTATTGAGACACGACAACGCCGACCTGAGACTGACTCCGTTGGCCGTCGAAGTCGGCCTCGCCTGCGATTTGAGAAAAGAGAGGTTCAACCAAAAGGTCGAACTGATTGATAGGGGCCGAGAGTCGCTTCAAAACACGTTTGTTTTTCAAGCGCACAATCCCCTGCTTAAGGAGCGCGGAATCGACCCAGTGCGAAACAAGGCGAGCGCTTGGCAGCTCATGAAGCGCCCAGATTTCCCTCTGGCGCGGGCCGAGGAGATTGTAGAGGTGATTGGCGATGAACTCAATTTGCCCGAGCCGTCAACGTCTCCAGGCTCCGTCGAGAAGTCTGCTAGAGAGCAACTCGGCATTCAGGCGATCTACGACGGCTATCTGCAGAAGCAGCAGATGGAGGCCGACCTGGCCTCCAGCCTAGAAGACAAGCCGATTCCTGAAGATTTCAGCTTCGACAGCATCCAAGGGTTGAGCTACGAGAGCCGCGAAAAGCTGAACCGAATTCAGCCACGTACACTCGGCCAGGCATCCCGAATTCCGGGCGTTCGTCCGACAGACATCGCGCTGCTGATCGGCTGGCTCAGGTCAAAGACCCGCGCCGCCAGCTAGACCCGGAAGCATTTCGCCCAATCCGCCGACGATGAATTCGATGGCGAGCGCGCCGAGAACCAGACCCATCAATCGCTTGAGGATGTTGATCCCTGTCTGACCGATCCGAGGGGCGATCAATGCAGCGAGAGCCAGCATCACAAAGGTGACAGTACAGGCGATTCCAATCACTCCGACGACCGCTGCCTTCTCCTGCGGATTCTCCGATTCGCTCATGTAGATCAGCACGCTCGAGATGGCGCCAGGGCCTGCAAGAAGCGGGATCCCGATAGGCACAATCGACATCTCTTTTCGCGATGCAGCCTCAGTCTCCTCTTCAGGTGTCTTCTTGGCACGGCTTGAACGGGCGTTCAGCATGTCGATCGCCATGGCAAGAAACAGAATGCCGCCGATCACACGGAAGCTGGAGATGCTGATTCCAAACATGTCCAAAATGTGCTGACCAAAGAAACCAGAGGCCATTAGAACGGTGAACGCCGTCAGTGAACCTGCGAATGCGATCTTGGTTCGGTGCTTGGCATGACGCTCGGTGATCGCCAGGAACATCGGGGCAGCACCTGGGGGGTCGATCATCACCAAGAGGGCGACCAACATCTTTGTTAACTCGACCGGAATCGACATCCGACGGAAGGTACCGACCGCCTCTTGTACCGCCGGGGCCGAATGCCTCTCCATTTCATGCTGATTTCATGATAAGGGGACTTTCGCCGAGTTTTGGACTTTAAGAGTAGACAAGTGTCTGTATCTATGAGGAATAATCGGCCAAATTCAAGATATTGAAGGCTCGTGGCTTTCGGTCGCTGCCAGCGTTGCTGGCGACCAGGGGAGAGGGAAGATCACGAGCCACCCTTCTTCAGCCCATGATCGTGTCACCGCGGTACTGAACAGCTTCAGCCAGATGCGGCTTTAGAACCGGTTCGCTGCCATCGAGATCCGCGATGGTTCGGGCCACTTTCAGCAGGCGATCAAACACACGCGCCGACAGATTCATTCTTGCTGAGACGAGCCGCATGAATTCGCTGCACTCGTCATCCATGCCCACTAGTTCTCTGATCTCTCGCGGGGCCATGCTGCCGTTCACCTTGTCGCCGCCGAAGCGGCTGTGCTGTTTTTCACGAGCAGCGACAACACGCTCACGGATCGCTTCAGAAGGCTCACCAGTGTTCAGGCTGATCAACTCGTCCGGCTTCAGCCGGGGCACTGAAATCTGCAGGTCGATCCGGTCGAGCAGGGGGCCAGATATCCGGCCACCGTACCGGTCGCAGGCTGATGCGCCGACGCACTTCGCTTCGGGATAGCCTTTGAATCCGCACGGGCACGGGTTCATCGCCCCGATCAAAATCGAATCCGCTGGGAAAGTCATCGTCGATTCGACACGGCTGACCGTAACGACGCCGTCTTCGAGCGGCTGACGCAGGGCTTCGAGCACCTCTCGAGAGTATTCGGGCATCTCATCTAAGAAGAGCACACCGAGGTGTCCAAGCGAAATCTCACCCGGCTTCGGGCTCTTGCCTCCGCCGACGATGGCTGCGTATGAAGCTGTGTGGTGTGGCGACCGGAAAGGCCTCTCCCAGATCAGGCCCTTGCGGCCCTGGTGCATTCCGCTCGACGAGTAGATCCGAGTCACCTCGATTGACTCATCCAGACTGAGCGGCGGCAGAATGGTCGGCAGTCGTCGCGCCAGCATCGTTTTGCCGCTGCCGGGCGGGCCGACCATCAGAACATTGTGGCCGCCTGCGGCCGCAATTTCGAGAGCACGAACCGCGTGTTTCTGGCCCTTAATATCGCTGTAGTCGATCTCGTAACGCGGAGCCTTGGCCGCATCTATCGGGTCGTGCTTGTGCGGCTGAGCGAAGATCGAGCCGTTCAGGATTTCAGCCGCATCGATCAGGGTTTTGACTCCAAAAACGTCGATCCCTGGGGCTACGGCAGCCTCTCCCGCATTCAGCTCTGGGAGGATAAAGCGCTCGTAGCCGAGCTCCCTGGCGAGCAGGGCGCAGTTGACAGCTCCGTCGATCGGGCGCAGGACGCCATCGAGCCCAAGTTCGCCAAGGATCAGAGTCTTTTCCAGCGATTCGAGAGGCACCTGGCCGCTGGCGGCGAGTACGGCGAGAGCGATCGGTAGATCGAGAGAGGGCCCCTCTTTCTTGATGTCACCGGGCGCAAGATTGCACACGATTTTGGACATCGGAAACGTGAATCCGCTGTTGCGGATCGCTGTCCTCACCCTATCCTGACTCTCCCGCACGGCCGCATCGGGCAGACCCACCATGATAAAGGCTGGCGTTCCCCCCTGCAGATCGACTTCGACCGTCACCGGCAGAGCCTCGATGCCGGCCAGAGTGGCCGCACGAGCCTGCGCGATCATTGGTCCGAGGTTACCCGCCAGGCGATCTCAGAGTTCTCGGTGCATGATCCGCGCGTCGACCAGGCCGAGTTCATCGTGATCGAACGCCTTCGGGATGATCCCGATTGTGCTGAAGCCGAGCTTCTCCCAAAGTTGTATCGCGCCGGTGTTGGTCTCAACCACAAGGTTGAACTGCATCGCCTGGAATCCCATCGACCTGGCCTGATCAAATGAGTGCTCGGCGAGCCTCTTGCCTAGTCCTTGGCCCCGCACCCTGCTGCTCACAAAGTAGGAGGCGTTGGCGATGTGGCCGCCACGCCCCGGCTGGACGGGGCGCAGCAGGTAGATGCCGACCAGCTCGCCATCGAGCCTGGCGACGAACGTCTTTCCAGGCTGGGGAAACCAGTAGTCGACCACCTCTTCTTTTGCTGCATCTGGCCGGAAGACGTAGGTTGTTCCGTCTGCCACCAGCTCTTGGCAGAGCTGCCACACATCGTCGGCGTGCTCACAATTTCTGGCTTCAGTGATTTCTATCACTCAGCTCATTGTTGCGTACAATAGAGCAGGGATATTCAGATGCGATTGGAGATTGAGATTCCGGACAGCACTTCTGAGCGGGTTCAGAAAAAGCTGAAGACGTTTCTGAAGCGTCTTGAGGCAGAGCCGGAGCTGATTGAAGGGGTGGAGATTCAACAGATGAGCGATGAAGAGCTCAGAGCCTTCTTCACGCCTGAACGCTTGGCCGAGATTGAGATGGCGGAGGAACAGGTCCGACAAGGACACTTCTATACAGAGGAAGAGGCTGAGCAGTACATGGCGGTGAGGAGAGCAGAGTGGCGGGAAAAGAACGACCGCTGACGGTTGTTCGTTCTCCAGTGTTTTTGCGAAAGCTGGGAGAGATTTGGGAGTGGAATGCGAACGCATACTCTCAAGATTGGGCGGACAGATACCTCTCGTTCCTTAACGCTCAGGTTCAGAAGATCGCCACTAATCCGGAAATTGGAGCGCAGGCAGAAGTTCTGATTGGACGCCGTTATCTGATCTGTAAAGTCAAAGCTGGCGGCGACGGGCACATCATCGTCTATCGATGGATGGAGGCGGATGGTCAAGTTGTGATTTCAAACATCTACCACACGAAGCAGAATCGAGCAGAGTAGGATCTGGTCATGTGGGTTTTTACAAAGTACGGATTCTATTCAGCCGTCTGTGCAAGACAAGGTGATGGCGAACATGGCCAGCCAGTTGATACAGAAAAGGTGATGGTCAGAGCGAGGGTTCGCAGTCATGTTGAGGCCCTAGTAAACCGCTGTCCGAGCGAGTTCGAAAGTGCAGAAATTGTTGAAACTCCAATGACGGATTACGCCTTTCGTGTCTTCCTTCCCAAACCGGCGTGGTGCCGTGTACTGGCAAGCCTGGCCGACGAAATGGACTACGATAACTTCAAGAATGAAGCAGGACAGAGCCTCGGGCATGAATCCTCTTACGTCAATGCACTCCACGACGTTTGGCAGGTGATGCACCGACTGCAGCGACCGGGCAGCGAATGAAGCGATTTGATCGACTAGGCCGCTCCCAGCCCTTGTCACCAGGACCGCAAAACCCAACGCCGCGTCCTGCGTCATCTCAACCGGCAGTCAGCCTGATCCATTGACAAGAGACCGGTCGGCGGGTCATGCTAGTGACTGCGACAACGAGGCTGGATGTGAGCGATACGAAAAGCATAGAAAAGCACTTTGCGGTGTTCAAAAAGAACTATCTAGTGGCGGGCCTGCCAGAAGAGGCGGTCAAGGAGATTGCCGATTTGGCGGAATGTCGCGAAGAGATCGACGGTCGCCACCTGATCACGCTCGGCTCAAACAGCAGCGACCTGTTTGT